>NZ_LKHV02000002.1 GCF_001431315.2 Candidatus Berkiella cookevillensis
ATGCTTGAAGAACAAAGAGAAGAGGTATTCAAAGATTACGGGAAAAACCTTGCTAAAGAAATGGATTCAATCATAGGAAAAAATGGGAAACCAATTCTTGAGGGGTGTACAGAAGAACAAAAAAATACTTTTGCAGAAAATATATTAAGAAAGTTCAACAAAGTTGAAAGAGATATAAGAGCAGATGAGGCAAAAATTTTAGATAGACAAGAACAGATTGTAAACAGACGTTCTGAAATTAACGCAGAAAAAGCAGCTATTCGCGCCGGCTCAACACTTGATGAGAGCAGAGCAAATGGCATGGTAACGATGCTTTATAATGACACCAAAAAAATCGCACGGCTAGATAAAGAAGACCTTGCTTTAGCCGCAGAATATTCTGAATTAAGCTCGAAATTAGCAATACTTAAAGAGCAAGAAGCGATTCTTAAGAAAGAAATTGTTGCAGCTGAAGCATTACTTGCTGGTATAAATCCAGATAATTTGCACGATGATATTGCAGATCTGATCCAAGATCTATCCTGTTTTAAAGAAGGAAATAGTGCTGCGCATGCGCTAGGAGATGATTTGGATGCCACGAAAGAGCGTGCAAATATTTGCATTGAGGAAGTCAATGCAGCATTGGATATAGTTGGCGAGGCTAAATTATTCTCATCAGATTTAGAAGGCATTGAAGATTTAGATTTTCTTGAAGATGAGCTAATGGATTTAAAAGATGATTTTGCCCAAGAATTTAGGCCTGCAAGCGCTGACGATAAAAAATCTTCATTGTCAGCGCTTAGATAGAAGATGTTATTGAGGTGAAAATTTTGACTTAGGCTCAATAACTACAGCATCAGCAGTCGTTTGTTGTAACTCTTTGGAGATTTTCTGACCGTATTGAGTAAACACAAGCTCTCTCTGTCTTTCAAGCGCTTCTGCTCTAGCCTTAAGGATCTGGGCTTCTTTCATCTTAGCAATCAATTGTTCGCTCCAATCAAAGAATCTAGCCCTTTGATCTAAACTGAGTTCAGAAAGAGCTTGTCTTTTATCTTCCTTTCCTTTCATTCTAAAGATCGTTGCAAACAATTTTCTTTCTTCTTCATTAACTGGACCAGACATTGCCATTGGAATACTCCTATCAAACTGTAAATCATGCTGTATTTTTAAGTAATATATTATGAAAGCAAATAAATTTTCAGTCAATCTTTATCTGAATATTGATCTGATCCCCTGACTGTGGACACCTAATTTGATAAACTAAATATCAGTTAGGAGACGTGTATGTCCAAGTATAAGAAGTATGATAAGTCATTTAAGCAAAGAGCAGTGCAGCTAGCACTGACCTCCGAACAACCCACCTCAAAGACAGCGAAAGATCTCGGCATTCTTGAGTCAACGCTTTATAACTGGATATCCAAGGCTAAAAAAGACAAAAATATCCCTGAGGTCAAGGATGAAACTCCTGATTTAAAGCAACTTCATGAAGAACTGTTGAAGCTACGCAAGGAAAATGAACGCCTAAGGGATACCTGCGACATTTTAAAAAAGGCTACAGCCTACTTCGCGAACGACCCGAAGAAAGATTCAAATTCATAGAGAAAGAACGTCATCATTATGATGTTGTTTTGCTCTGCGAATGTATGCAGGTCTCCCGAAGTGGGTATTATGCTTGGAAAAACCGACCAGTCGAACCTGAGTGTAATGACACTTTTATAAAAGAGAGGATGAACGCTATCTTTTTGCTGAGTCGATGTTGCTATGGCTTCAGACGCATGCAGAAAGCACTTAAAAACGAAGGTATCGATTGTAATCATAAAAAGGTAAGCCGTTTAATGAAAGAATTAAAGCTGTTCCCCAAAGTAAAGAGAAAATTCAAAGCCACAACCAACTCAAACCACAAGCTGCCAATCGAGCCAAATCGGTTAGAGCGCAAATTCTTTGCGATAAAGCCGAATATTGCCTGGGTTGGCGATATTACCTATATTTGGACTGAACAAGGTTGGCTTTATTTAGCGACAGTCATCGACCTGTGCTCACGAAAGGTCAAAGGCTGGGCCATGGGTGAGCGCATAACAGCTGACTTGGCTGTTTCTGCGTTAGAGATGGCACTAAAACAAGTTGATTGTTCTAAGGCTCTTCTATTCCATTCTGATAGAGGTGTTCAATATGCTTCCCACGCTTTTAAAGAAGTTATTAAAAATAATGGAATGGTTCACAGTATGAGTCGTAAGGCTGATTGTTGGGATAACGCCGTTGCTGAAAGCTTCTTTGGCACTTTAAAGCAAGAGCTTGTCTATCACTGCAAATTTAAAACACGTGATGAGGCAAAATTAGCTATTTTTGATTACATCGAAGTGTTCTATAATCGTATCCGTTTGCACTCAACGCTGGACTATCAAACACCTGATAGTGTAGAAAGAGCCGTATTAGCTGCGTAGTTCGGTGTCCACTGAATGGGGGGCAGGTCATATAGTACGAATACAGGCGATTAAAGACTATATGTGTTATCTTAATTCTATGTGTTAGAGGATGTGTACTGTATTAATTGTTTTGAAATACAGGGTATATACACATTATAAGTCTATTATCTTGCCTATTTTTTAAACGGAGCAAGCGCCCGAAATACTCTCACTTTCAAAGCGTTAAGCAGTAGTCGGACTAGGCGTTCCTTTTCAATATGGAGCATTAACACGACAATACAAGATAGGAAGTAGGTGTATTCATACTTCTTATCTCTAAATTTAAAGCAACATCACCTTAAATAATTTATATATACAATCGGAAGCTATAAAATTAATTTTTTAAATAACCGATAAATATATTATCATTTGACCTTCAAGAATATTATTGGAGAAAACATGCGTATAATTTCAAATTCAGAAGCAAATTGTGTGGCAGGAGCTATGGCCTTAATGCAAGGCCCATTTAGTTATGGTCCGAATGGAATGACGTTTGGTCCAGGATTTGTTCTCACGGTCACAGATAGCAGTAAAAATCTTATGGGAAATTTCCATGCTTATCCTAATAAGGTTATAGATGCTTCAACTGGGGAAGTGCTATTTGATGGTACACAAAACACTTTCTGTTTTAATGGCGCTTCATTTCAAGCGCAGGCTGTACAAGGAGGCCATGCTTATATTTTTATGGGTGCCTGCTAAACTAAGATACATAACTTTGCACAAGGATAGTGCAATCAGCTAATTTACCAAAACACACAAGATATTAAATTGGATAGAATATCTGAAATATGCGATGTTTGCATCAGTCAACTGGTCGAGGTAGGGAGCCATCTACTAAAAATATGGCTTTTGGAAAAACCCGTTTTTCTTGGTTGAATTTATTTTTATATGTGAACTCAACAATATCTTTGGAAAAATAACAATTATAGTATGTAAAAGTTTTATCCAAGTCACTATTTCTTGATAAAACCCTTGGAGAGAATACGCCATAATTATATCCTCTAATAGGATCTCTAGCAGACATGTAGCGAAAACATTCCACATCCTTATTTCTCATTTCATGCTCTAGACTCTGAGAAAACTTGTAATCTACTTTTGAAGATATATTTCCTTCATGCTCTTTAAATAAAGAGCTGCACAAATCAATATATCTTTGACTCTTAATATGTGCTTTAAATGATGTAAGGTTTTTCGTTTTACCACCAATATTGCCATCACTAGCGTTTAAAAATGCTAGTAAATAAAATGCTTTTTCAGCCATTGCTGTATCAATAGAAGCCGCCGAATAAAAGATGCTTCGCTCATGCTTTAAGCCGAAACGTGAGCCCCACTTTAAAGGAGGATATCTAAAAGGAGTCATTAATAAGTAATGCAGGTTTTTAAAGTACTCTCCATCATTATATAACTTCATTTTTGGTTTATTCTCATCAATCAAGCGTTCTAAAGCATCGTGCTCTTCTAGGGTATCTACAAGCTTTCTAGTCGTTGATCTCGACTGATCTTCTACAATTCGATATGAATTAATAGATATATCTGAAAATTTGAGATTATCTTTTAGTTCATTTGGTAGTTCCATACCTAGGTAAGTCCCCTCATAGCATCAAGATACTGAACAACTTCATTTAAACCTTGAATATTCTTTAACATATCTATAGGCGTACCACCAAGGTGACGATTATAGTGGTAGAGCCACTCATGGGCTTGACTCGGATCTTCACCAATAATTGCTTCTAAGCCCCTAATAGATCGTATAAAAAGAAGGGCACATTCCCACTCTTTAGTACCTTCATTAATGCATGAGGCGCCATTTTTAATTAAACGACTAATTTGTGGCTTGCTTACACCAGTAATTTTGCTTAAATCAGATTGAGATAAATTCAAATATGAATAAGCATTTCTAACTGCTTTGTTCAAAACATCACGTGTATTTACATTATTTGGATCAGGCTTCATGATAAGACCCCAGCATATGTTTCATATGAAATAATATAGCATATTTATTTCTTATGAAACAATAATGGAAGCTTAAATTTTAAAAAAGGAAAAACTTATTTTATATTTAATTGTTTTTAAACGATTTTTTAAATTGCATAGAATACTAGTACTATGCAATTTATTGCCGAAATGTACTATTTTTTTGATTCACTCATAGGCTTTGATCTTATATCTCTAATATAAGATCAATTTCATCACATACAGGAATGTCAAAATTCCCGGTTAATCCTATAGATGGTTTAATTTTTCTCGACTTCTTCGTAGAATCAATATAGATACCTGAAATAGTAAAGCCTCGTTTCTGATAAAATCTCAACACATCTAAATTATCATTTGTTGTCATGAGATATATTTGCTTGCATCCTTTTTCCCTTGCTAGTTCCTTTAAAGATTCAAGAATTTTTGCGCCAATCCCTTTGAATTTATCAAATACCTCAAAGATAATAATCTCACATATCTCTTTTCTGATTTCATAAGATACGATACCAAATATGGTTTAGCTATTCTCTAATAACTTAACGAATGCATAAGCAAATGTATTTGCTGCTTCAACTGATGCATTCATGGAAGCATCTTTTGCAGCTTGATATAATTTCATGTAAGTTTGTTTGTCGTTATTTTTGGGTTCATTTACAGGCACTTCACTTAATGCATGTTTTAAACTATCAAGATCATCTTCAGACACTTTATCTAATACGTTATAAATTACCAGTAGCTTCATTTGGTCATAAGATGCTTGATGAAAATATGTATCATTCCATATATTCACAGCTTTATCTGCTAACACATCTGCTTTTGCTTCAGTCATGTTTTTTAAATTAGCTTTAAGAATCTTTGACTTAAGTTCTGCTCGTTTATAAGCGGTGTCTTTTTGGGAAATCTCAATTATTCTTTTTTGCAGTTTTTTTATCCCCATCATTTTTAAAACTTCATCAGCTTTTTGAAAATATGTGCGATGTGTGAACTCTGTTGATGGTGGTATAGCAATAACCTCAAAAGCAGATAAATATATTAGGATTATAAAGAATAAGAACTTTTTTAAATCTTTCATTGTCACTACCTTATTTTAATATTACTTCTTTTAATAATGAGCTTTTTAAGCTTGAGTCTTCTGAATATTCAAGGATATCCCCTGGTTGACATCTAAGCTGCTTATTTAATTATGTATGCCATTAACCCATCGAATAGGATTTTTTTGATACGCTAATACATACATATTTTTTCTGTTTTTTATTATTTCCTTATCTCTTCCACGATGTTGTACCGCGGGGGCATAAACTTAATCCAGCTATGCATATGCTCTTCATTGTACCAAGCCGCAAGCGTTGATACCCATTCATTCGTTTGTCTCTATATGTCACAGAACGAAAAATTGATCATCACGTATCTCTACGATGGGTATTCTGCGAGTGCTCTATTAAGTACCACAAAATGTTTGAACATTTAACTCTTGCTGTATTGGTTTTCTAGCAAAGGCATCATTAAGGGTATACTCTTGGAAAGGATTCTGTAGTGCCATTAAGTAGGTTTTGATGGGCTGCATGTTACCGAGGATGGCTGCCTCAATCACATCTTCTACAAGGTAGTTTCTTGGAATAATCCAAGGATTATGCTTCCTCATTTTTTCAACAGCTTGAATAATGTGATTGTAATCCTTGCTAAGCCTACAGCTATATTGAGCAAACCACTCTTGTAAAGCATCAATTTTTAAAAATGAAATATCACCCTGATTTTTGCCTTCTAATATCAACATTATTTCTCTAAACGTCAAGGTGAAGTCTAACTGGTGCTGATGCATATTGAAAAATAACGTTTGTACCAGTTGTTCATCTTCCGTTTGTTTTGAAATGAAACCCAACTTGTTGCTAATGCCCTGCTGTAGATTATGATTAAAACTAGTTTCAAAGCCTCTTAATACGTTAGTAATTTCATCATCTTGATTTGCAATCTCTTTGTCTATAAGAGGTTTTAATGCTTGAGATAGTTGTCTAAGGTTCCAATACGCTATAGATGGCTGTTGACCAAAAGCATAACGTCCACCAGAGTCGATATAGCTATAGACAGAATCAATATCAAAGTCATCAATGAATGCACACGGACCATAATCTATTGTTTCACCAGACAGCGTCATGTTGTCTGTGTTCATAACCCCATGTACAAACCCAATATTCATCCATTGTGCAATAAGGACGGCTTGTCTGTTAACGACACGTTTAAGCAGACTTAAGTATTTCTGAGGATGATCGGCTAAATCTGGATCAAGCCTTAAAATGGTATAATCAGCCAGTTTTTGTAGAAGATCAATATCGTTTAAATGATAAGCATATTCAAATGAACCCACTCTGATATGACTTTTTGCAATTCTAGTTAAAATCGCACCAGGTAGCGCCCTTTCACGACTCACTAATTCTCCTGTTCCAATAACAGCTAAGGAACGGGTAGTTGGTATGCCAACAGCATGCATAAACTCACTGACTAAGAATTCTCTTAGCGCTGGCCCAAGAGGGCATTTACCATCCCCTCTCCTCGAAAAAGCAGTGCGACCAGAGCCTTTTAATTGAACATCAAAGTGTTCTTGATTAGGTGTTGTAAGCTCAGCGACTAAATGGGCACGACCATCCCCCAACAATGGGACATAATGACCAAACTGGTGTCCGGCATATGCTAAAGCGAGGGGCTCTATCCCAGGAATGGGTTCATTGCCTGAAAAGTAAGTTAATATTTGTTGTTTGCTTAAGTACGATAAGCCTAATGCTTTAGCCAAACTATCGTTGTATAGATGTATTTCTGGAAATGCTGCGATTTCAGGCTTGGTAATACAGATGAACTCATCCGGCAACGAGGCATAGGTACTTTTAAAGGTTGCGCGCATAAAATATTGGTATTTTTAGTACTAATAATTCAAATTATATCAAATTTGATTATATTATTGGATAGCGCTCTAATTAAAAAACTCAATGAAATTCAAATTAGATGTCAATTTGACAGTCAAGGGCCCCCTCCTTGCAACGCACACTTTTCTTTCTATCAGCCTCATGTATTATTCAATAATTTATTTCAATTATCTCTAATGTGTAGTGGCCTTGAGGTGTATTGACTTCAACAATATCACCGACTTCAGATTTCATTAATGCTTTTGCAACGGGTGAAATGTAGCTTATTTTATTGTTTGCCATATCAGCTTCATCAATGCCAACAATAGTGATTGTTTTTGTTATTCCGTCTTGTTGTTTATAAGTGACCGTAGCGCCAAAGAAGATCTTTTTTTGTTCTTTTTGTAAGTCTGAGTTAACAATTTGGGCATTTTCAAGTCTCTTTGATAAGTATCGTATTCTCCTATCAATTTCTCGTAATCTTTTCTTACCATAAATATAATCGCCATTTTCGGAGCGATCACCATTACTTGCGGCCCAGCTGACGGTTTCAACGACTGTTGGGCGTTCCTTCTGTACGAGATCATTTAATTCACTTTTTAAGATTGAGTAACCTACAGGCGTCATATAGGTTTTTGAATTTATAGGTACGCCTGCTTCTCGCACAGTAGATTTATTTTCGAGATTTTTTTTCATAAACTCAATACAAGACTATGATTCTTCAAAAAGCACTTTCTTCAAGTTTGGCTCTTTATAATTAGGCCCCTTCATTATCTTGCCCATATCGTTATAAATAGGCTTGCCATTCTCACCCAGTTTGCTCATATTTGATTTTTGAACTTCTTCCATACAAGAGTCCAAATTTAATCCAAAACAATGTCCAGCACCATAAGTAACATAATTGATATCGGTTAATGCATCAGCAATTTCAATCAGATCCAGCGCTTTGTCAGCTTCTTCTAGAGACTGAATTTGCTTCTGCGCAAGATTGAGTGTATCTATGAGTTGTTTTACATTGTCATTGTTTTCAGCTAGAGAAGCTTTACTTAATTCAATAAATTCCTCAAGAATCAGAGAAAGTCTTAATTTTACGGTTTTAATATCCGCTTCAGTCGGCTTTTTGTGAACTGGGTGTCCAAATGCCTTGTGAAACTCTTCAACATGCTTAAATCCTGTGTTTTTCACTTTTATAACTCCTGGTATTATCTAAAGTCTAACTATATAGATAAATGGAAGGATCCACCTACTTAGTTAGTCATAAAATATTTATGTCTTTTCTTAAATTTAAATATCTCTTCTGAATAAGGTCGGGTGAGTGCCGAGAAACCTTATACTTTACTATAAATTAAGCGATTAGCAACTTGATGGTGTTTACTTGTCCTTTGTTATTATCAGATATTTTAATCAGGGACCTTAAAAAATCTATCCCGACGGAATTGATTGTTCTTGCTATCCCATGAGCACAATATATTTCTGATATAACCAAAAATTTGTTTTTCATCAATCAAACATGGGGTTGTAAACGCACTATTATAGAAGTATCTGGCATCAAGCAAGCAGAAAAATTTTCCATCAGGAACAGTAATTTTTTGAGAGTAGGAATTATTTTTTTCTATAGTATTTTTTAGGATATTATATTGCCTATTATTAACGGACTCATAATAAACATCAAATGTAGTATTATCAATATTCATTTGTTGACCAGTAGGCTGCTCTAATAGATTTCCATTGAGCCAAATCTTCCCATTGTGAAAATTTATCACATCGCCTGCTACTCCAATGATCCGTGTTGTGTATGTTGTGATAGGATCATCAAAGATAAAGAGAATTAAATCTCCCGCTTTAAAAGTATCGTTTTTGTTAGGCCTTTTAATTGTAATTATGTCATTTCTTAATAAGTTTGGAGACATAAGGTCATGTGCGATTCTAAAGGGCCCAAAATAATATTTAAGAGGAAAGATGATGGAGAATGAAATTAGAAAAATATAACAAAATGACTTCAGCAACGGCACTTTGTAATTAGATTTTTTACCTTGAAAGCGTTTAGCTATAAATAAAATAATATTTATGGCGAGACATATAATGAGAGCTAATAGAGAGAGAATTAAAGCGCTAGATACAGCTGGTAGTAACTCAAAAAGCATATTATTTCCTTGCAAAATTTATTTTTTCTATCACATATAATTTAATACGTTTACCTAAAGAGCTTGAGTTTTACCTTTGTCTCTTGCAGTATCTTTATCCAGTGCATGCTGCTGTTGAAATTGTTCAAATCGATCCCTAGGGGGGGGTAAGTAAGCCCTTCAATTTCCCCTCTTCAGTGAGGCAAGACAAAATCTCTTGGGGGAATATGGAATCCATAAATATCAAAATTTGCTTCATCATTTATCGGGGTGCGTACTACTGAGTTCCGAGGGCCAGATTAGTTAACTAAATATAAGCATGGTGTTATTCAATAATAGGGTCTTTTATCAAGCTTCTGGTCGCTAGCCAACCATTTGTACTTACCACCGTCCATTTTTTACGAAGAATTTTAAATCTATCGTAAAATTTTGTGTAATTCTCATATGGTTCTATTACTATCCGTTCACTCAATCCACCATATCCTCCCAAACGTAAAGAATGACAATTTTCAATGTTTTCTCTGAATCTATCTAAATTATCAAATGATTTTATTATTTGGTTAAAAAATATTTCATAACATTCGAACTCAGTTCGGTTTAAATCTCTTAATAGAATCAGAAATTCACTAGCTATTTTTTTTAATTCTTTTGATACTTCAATCGCCATTGTGTTGTAATTGCTTTCAGAAATAACAGGAAAATAAAGATCACCTTCTATCATGACTTCCTGTTTGATATATTCATAAACATTCATTTAATAACCCTGTCATAGTGAGCGCTATATGGCGCCATAAGTTTTATTTATGCCTAATTTATAAGAAATCTAATTCTTTTGAAATACTAATATAAAATTATTAGCAGGCATTGGGTATTTCTCTATAAACCGCATTTGCGAGGTCAAGCAATGTTGAGTTATGTCTTCAAAATTTCTGATGCCCATGTTTGGATTTTTATCTATTAACTGCTGTTCAAAGCATTCGTTACTGAGTGAGGTATACTGACCATTAAAATTGAAAGGGCCATAAATAATAAATAATCCCTTTTTTTTCAGGCATTGCCCTACCTTTTCAATGCAACAGCAGACTTGTGGCCACGCCATGATATGAAAGGTATTAGCCGTAAAAACAGCATCATAATCATGGCTTGGTATTTTATCAATACTTGCATCAAAAATAACGGGAGGCAATACGTTAGATAATTTTGCTTCTTCTAACCACATTTTAATATTCGCATGATTGTGAATTAAATCACTGGTTTGCCATTGAAGATGGGAAAGATTTTTTGAAAAGAAAACTGCGTGTTGTCCAGTACCTGTGCCAATTTCAAAAATCATAGATTTATCTTTTAGCAATGATCTTAAGATCTCTAAAATGGAATCTTTATTTCTATCGCAGGCTGGAGAGAATTGTTTGTTCATAATTTATTCTACAAAGTCTTCTGCTGATGAATCGTTCTATATCTATAGTCCATGATGATTTGGGTAGTTTTATTTTTTACTAAAAGTTAGATATCAAAACTAATTGTAAATATTCTCTAACAATAGGTGCATATGCTCTTATTATGGCGCAAAGTCGAAAAAGTGACTTAATTTCTTGCGTTCTTAAGTAATGGGTGTATCATCTGAGCAGCGGTCAACTCACTAAGTTAATTGGCTAAAAAACAATATTAAATATTTGCATTCAAAATACCGCTTTTCAGATATCTAAATTTATATTCATGTATTTTATTCTGATTGTTTTAGTGATTCTATATATTAATGACTGATTTTCAGTATTTGAGTTTAATGTCGGAGGTATACCTTTGTGAGAACAGCAGATCCACAGCACTTAAGTGCGCATGTAAAAAGTATTAAAACTGCTGATGTACGTAAAGTGATCCCACAGGGATGCTACAAACGTTCTTTGAGTAAAACACTGTTTTGGTATGGCGTTGATCTCTCCATCTTTTTGCTCGGAATGGTTTTAGTCTTTAGCAGCTCGTCATTAATAGTAAAGCTGCTCGGTGGTTTGATCTCAGGTGTGGCTACTGCGACCATGTTTGTATGGGCACATGATGCGGCTCATGGTGCGCTCTTTAAAAGCAGCAAAGTAGCTGAAGTGCTGGGCACAATATTTATGCTGCCCTCTTTAAATATTTACCGTATGTGGTCATATGGCCATAATAAAGTGCATCATGGCTTCAATTCATTTTCACCAATTGATTGGATTTGGCGCCCTCTTACACCTCAGCAATATCAAGCGCTTTCTGGTTTTCAGCGTGTACTTTATAGAATAGAACGTAACTTTTTTACTTGTGCGTTTCATTATTTGAGACGTGTTTGGTGGGAGGGGATGTTGTTATTCAATCCAGGTAAGGACAACCAACAACGTCGTTATTACCGTAATGGAAAAATATTTTCTCTTTTATATGCTATAGTAGCCTCTGCCTTAGCATATGTGTTTGCGGGTGGCATCATTGGTATTATTTGTGGTGTAGTATTGCCTTTTATTGTGTTTAATTACTACATTGCGATGATTGTATATTTGCACCATACACATCCAGATATTCCATTCTTTGATCTTAAAAATGAATGGTCTCATACAGTGGGAGCATTATATTGCAGTACCATCGTTCATTGTTCTCAATTTTCTAAGATGTTATTGCACAATATTATGACGCATATCCCACATCATATTGATATTCGTATTCCTTTTTATCACATACCTCAAGCAGCCCAAGCATTGAAAAAAGAGTATGGTGAATACTTCCATGAATATCGTTTTAAATGGGGATATGTTTGTGATATTTTCAAACAATGTAAATTATATGACTTTGAAAATAAGGTATGGATGACTTTTGAAGAAGCTAAAAAGCTTTTAGGCCCTCAGCCTGCCAATCTAACATCATAAGTATCCTTTTCTTCCTCATTTGGCGCTTATAACTCTAAGTCTATAAGCGCCCTTCTGTTCTGTCTTCTTCAAAACTCATGCTTTTAGGTTTCTTAAGGTAGTTATACTAAACATTTCCGAAGAGCTTATCTCTTGAGTGACGAAATTTTTGGTATGCTTCGCTAATGTACCTTCATGAGAGAATCCAAGCCTATTTGCCAATTGTATGCTATGAGTATTGTTTGTGGCTATTTGCAATTGTACTCGCCTTGCTTTTAATTCAGAAAATGAATATTTCACAAGCTCAGCAATAGTTTCAGTGGCAAGCCCTTTGCCAATATGCTGTGTATCAAACCAATAATTGATCATAATAGATGCAGGATATGACCAATCTAATATCTTAAGCCATACCTCTCCCAATATGCTGTCACCATTGTGATCCCAAACAATATAAAACAAATGATCATGTGAATAAATATCTCTGGCTGCTTGCGCACCTTCGTGAAGATGCTGTTCGATATTGGGTAATGTCAAATCTGCGCTTGCCCAAGAAAACCAAGGGCTGAGCTCAGTCAAGGATCCAATAACGGCCGCATAGAGCTTATTTGCATTCGTAATATGAGGGGGTAAAAGTTTTAGATTCTGCGTGCTGAGTCTTGGTAAAGCTTTGGGTGGTTGGTTATCCAAGGGAGTTATAGCCTTCACATAAGGAATTTTTGGTCTTTCTTTATGCTGCCAAGTTATATCAAGTGATGGCAATTGTGTAATATCACAACAAGAAAAAAGCAGCGAGTTGGCAGCTAATCCACTTAGGCAATCAATACAGTAATTCTGCATAATAGCATCCAATTGATAACCACAACGATAGGCAACGGCAATACTTTTTTCGTTTTCTTCCTGTGTGCAAATTTGTACACGATTCGCATTGAGGGCAATGAGTGCATATCGTGTTAAAGCATTTGCTATTTCTGTTACAAAGCCTTGTCCTTGATAGTGTGTATCAATCCAATAACCTACTTCATAGTAGGATTTTTTTAGATCGCTTTTTTCATTGTATCCTGAAGCAGCAATGATTTTATTATCTGCCTTGTGAATCACTACCATTGGGAATTCTTGTGATTGTTCTGCTTGCCAAGCGTTGACACTCTGCTGAACAAAAGCTTGTGTTGTTTTAAAGCTGGGATCTTTAGACCAAGGCATCCAGCGTTGTAATGTGGGCAGTGAGCTATTGATTGCTTTGCTTAAGCCAATTTCATCCCCCATTTGTATAGGACGAATACTAAGTCTGGGCGTTTCAATTTGCTGAAGAGAGTAAATATTCATCAAAAAACACCAAAATAATATATTGAGCAGAGAAGCAGAAGCCTAAAAAATGCATGATGAAAAAAGGGGGCAATGCCCCCTTATCTGATTATTGAGCAATAACAATTTTATCAATTTCTTTGATATATTTTTCTTTTTCAGCATCTGGTAAAAAGCTAGCATTAAAGCTATTTTTTGCCAAAGTGACTAAATCTTCATCTGTTAAAGGTAGATTCTCTTTGCAAGCCTCATAATTTTTATTAAGATAGCCGCCGAAGTATGCTGGATCATCTGAATTGATGGTGACAACAATTCCTTGTTCCAGCAATTGTTTTAAATTGTGATCTTTCATTGTATCAAAGACGCGCAGCTTAATGTTTGATAGTGGGCAAACCGTTATTGGGATTTTATTATCTTTTAGATATTTCATGAGCTTTGGATCTTTAATAGATTGTACACCATGATCTACTCGTTTTACTTTTAGTAAGTTAATTGCTTGCCATACATATTCAGGTGGTGCTTCTTCACCGGCATGTGCCACAGTTAAGAATCCTTCTTCACGCGCCGCTTCAAATACTCTGCGGAATTTTTCTGGTGGGTTTCCAACCTCACTTGAGTCTAAACCAACAGCTTTGATTTGATTCTTATAGGGTAAAGCTTGTTCAAGTGTTTTAAAAGCATCTTCTTCAGACAGATGTCTTAAGAAACTCATAATAAGATAAGAACTCATTTGATATTCGTCTTTAGCTTTATCAAGTGCTTTCTGAATGCCCGTTATGACTGTTTTAAACGGAATACCTCGTTGAGTATGCGTTTGTGGATCGAAAAATATCTCTACATGCTTTACATTATCTTTATGTGCTTTTGTTAAATATGCCCAAGTTAAATCAAAGAAATCTTCACTCGTTTGTAAAACATCTGTACCTTGATAATAAATATTTAGGAATGATTGTAGATCTGTGAATTCATATGCTTTTCTCACTTGATCTGGTGTGCTAAATGGGATTTTAATTTTATTTTTTTCTGCAAGTTTGAACATCATCTCGGGTTCTAAAGTTCCTTCAATATGCAAATGCAGTTCTGCTTTTGGTAGTCGCTGAATAAGAGAATCTTGAACAACGGTTACATTGTCTGTTGCCACATGGGCGGCTGGTGTATCTGCAGCTAGGCTGATCTCAGAAAATGTAAATTGTGTGATCACAGCAGCCAAAGCTATTGCGCTTGAGAAAGAAAATATTTTACTCTTTATTGTACCCATAAAATCTTCCAACTATCCTTATTTTGTAGATTAAGAATTGATTGTGCCCGCTATAGTTATATCTTGCAATCTTATTATAAAGTATCTCAAATAACTATTTTAGAAGCTCTAAGAATAGTCTCTTGTACTGATCTAGTCAATTCCAACGATGTTCTCTTCAGACATAAATGTCTTTAGTTTATTTTAATGGATCTGTGGATACATGCAGGATCATCTTGCAGCTTATATGTGGTAAAGATTTTAGAGTGGAGAGAAAGTATTGATAAGATTTTGAGGATAGATGTATTTCACTCTTAAGCCGAGAGTGGGCAGCGAATATAAACTGAAAAGATACTTTTTTAAAATAGCTGAATATTTAGATTTAACATATTTTTTTTGCTATCCAATGCCCATCCATCTTATAAAAAACTGGCTATCGTATCAGTTTGCTTTTTTTTGTCAAGAAAAAATTTCTGCATACCATATGCCATACAATATTAATCATCACATAATTTCTTAAATCAGTGGAATGTGTATTTTTAATCTCTGAAATATTGTCTAGGGATTGCAGTTAATTATTAACCTAATAATAAATTATCATTCTTTCCATCATTATTATTTCTATTATCAATTTTTTTTAGAAAGCATGTCTTTACTGTGATTTCGTAAAAAATTATTGATTTTTCCATGTAAAAATATGAAATAAAAGAAAATATGTCATTGCATGCTTGCGGGTATGTGATAAAGATTTATTAATTATTTTCGTTAGTATGTGTGCAGCAAAGAAAGTTATATGATATGATTCGCGCGCAACTGAAGAACAGATTAATATATCTGCAGGATTACAACAGCGCTTCGGTTGCAAAATATCTCAAATCTTCAAATCTTCAAATCTTCAAATCTTTTTTAAGAGTCTTTTTGACACTAACCTTTGCAGTCAGTGTCAAAATTTTTATCACAAATAGCCTTTAATTTTTAAAATATGTAGACGTGTATTGATAGGCATAAACACTTGCTATACCCACAACAAAGGCTGCGCCAACGCTTACTCCAAATAATAGGGTAACTGCTTCTGCTAGACCGTCAAACATACCTGGGCCACAGCCACCTGCGACAACATTTATTTCCTGAGTATCTAATGCTCTCATTTTTCTCTCTCTCTACGATTGTGTTAAAGAATGTGAGCGAATATTCACATACAATAAGGCCGTTGTCAAGCCAATTTAACAATTAGAGCTAACATTATTATAACTATATGAAATTTATGATTATTATTGGAAGGCATATTTAGAACTGTGTTAGAGATAGAAACGAAGTCTTTATGGCAGTAAAAAGATTTAAGATACATCTATGTTATGTAATGGCTTAAGGAGTGTGCTCACAAGGAACACACTCAGTTTTATCAACGGGAGACATTATGAAGTTGAAGGCTTCATAGTGTTACATGCTTTTTCTCTCTTTCTTTGGTATTTTTTGTGCAATAAGAGATTTCTCATCTTTCCGTTGTTGTTGAGCAATTCTAGCCGAACGTCGCACAAGAAAGTTTGGACTCGTAGATATATCGGGTTTGTCTGAATCAGATTTGAGCCACCCCAATTTTTCCAGCTGCTTAGTAATAGCAGGTGTGGTTCTGAAATTAAAAGGTAATAGATTATAGCCTTTTGACTGGGATTCTTTCTTCAAATTAGACACATGATTAACTGCGCTTCTATGGAACCACATTCCCAGTGGAGACAATAACCATCGTAATGGTGGGAGCCACCAGAGTTTGCTAAAAGGCCCTTGTTCTACGTCTTTATAGTAATACTGTATATCTTTAGGCTGCGCATTGGGGAATTCTGTCTTTATCTCATGCATTAAAGAATCAATGAGTGTGCATTTTGTATTGTGATGCTCATAAGAATAAAATGCTTTTCCAGGTATGTTTGTGCCAAGCTGAGCTTGGATGCGATCAACGTGAGCAGGATTTGTTCGACTGAAAATATAAACGGAAATACCAGATTGTTTAAGGGCTTCCAACTGAGAGAAGCCTTCTTTTCCAAATGTCTCTACTGTACACATTTTGTTCCAAGTGATCTGATCCCCTGACTGTGGACACCTAATTTGATAAACTAAATATCAGTTAGGAGACGTGTATGTCCAAGTATAAGAAGTATGATAAGTCATTTAAGCAAAGAGCAGTGCAGCTAGCACTGACCTCCGAACAACCCACCTCAAAGACAGCGAAAGATCTCGGCATTCTTGAGTCAACGCTTTATAACTGGATATCCAAGGCTAAAAAAGACAAAAATATCCCTGAGGTCAAGGATGAAACTCCTGATTTAAAGCAACTTCATGAAGAACTGTTGAAGCTACGCAAGGAAAATGAACGCCTAAGGGATACCTGCGACATTTTAAAAAAGGCTACAGCCTACTTCGCGAACGACCCGAAGAAAGATTCAAATTCATAGAGAAAGAACGTCATCATTATGATGTTGTTTTGCTCTGCGAATGTATGCAGGTCTCCCGAAGTGGGTATTATGCTTGGAAAAACCGACCAGTCGAACCTGAGTGTAATGACACTTTTATAAAAGAGAGGATGAACGCTATCTTTTTGCTGAGTCGATGTTGCTATGGCTTCAGACGCATGCAGAAAGCACTTAAAAACGAAGGTATCGATTGTAATCATAAAAAGGTAAGCCGTTTAATGAAAGAATTAAAGCTGTTCCCCAAAGTAAAGAGAAAATTCAAAGCCACAACCAACTCAAACCACAAGCTGCCAATCGAGCCAAATCGGTTAGAGCGCAAATTCTTTGCGATAAAGCCGAATATTGCCTGGGTTGGCGATATTACCTATATTTGGACTGAACAAGGTTGGCTTTATTTAGCGACAGTCATCGACCTGTGCTCACGAAAGGTCAAAGGCTGGGCCATGGGTGAGCGCATAACAGCTGACTTGGCTGTTTCTGCGTTAGAGATGGCACTAAAACAAGTTGATTGTTCTAAGGCTCTTCTATTCCATTCTGATAGAGGTGTTCAATATGCTTCCCACGCTTTTAAAGAAGTTATTAAAAATAATGGAATGGTTCACAGTATGAGTCGTAAGGCTGATTGTTGGGATAACGCCGTTGCTGAAAGCTTCTTTGGCACTTTAAAGCAAGAGCTTGTCTATCACTGCAAATTTAAAACACGTGATGAGGCAAAATTAGCTATTTTTGATTACATCGAAGTGTTCTATAATCGTATCCGTTTGCACTCAACGCTGGACTATCAAACACCTGATAGTGTAGAAAGAGCCGTATTAGCTGCGTAGTTCGGTGTCCACTGAATGGGGGGCAGGTCAAAGCCTCCCAAATAGCAGGCTCAGCAACAAGGCTCAATTTGGGATAAATTACTTTCAGTTGAGCAATAAATTGATCATTATGAAGTAACCCAGATTTATATTTCTCGATACATTGAATTGTTTTGCGCCAATTCCATATCATGCTATGCAATCCAATCCCTAGGCCACGAAAGGCAGCAACTGTAGCCATAGGGTTCGTTTTTACCAGCAAGCTTAAAGGAAGAATTAATATATGTGTCATTTGTTTTACTGCATTCTTTAAAAATATGCAGTAAAACAAATGTATTGTATTTTGTAAAGATTTTTATGCGAGATCAGCTGTGCAAGCAGAACAGCGTACTGCTTTTATGTTGATTTGAGAGTAGCATTTGGGACACTCTTTTGTTGTAGGTGCAAGTTCTTTTTTCTTATAAAGTTTATTCATCTGTGAAATAACAATAAAGATAGCAAAGCTGACAATTAGAAAATCTAGTACCGTATTAATGAAAGTGCCATAGTTGATTGCAACTGCTTTTTGCTCTGCTGTTGCTGCTTGCAATACGATAGATAAGTGTGAAAAATCTACTTTGCCTAAAAGCATACCAATCGGTGGCATGATAACATCATTAACAAATGAAGTAATAATTTTGCCAAATGCGGTGCCGATAATGATACCTACTGCCATGTCAACAACATTGCCACGCATTGCAAATTCTTTAAATCCTTTTAGCATTGCCTTATCCTTTTGCTTGGTTGCTTATATTAGGTGATTATTTTAACATCCATTTTGATATTATTGCTATGACCGTATTAATTTTCAGTAATACTTTCGGCTATTTTTAATAAAGATTAAAAATCTATATTTTTCTTTGTGCGCAGCAATTTTGTTTTTCCATGTTTAGTTTTACTATTCAGCCTCTTTTCTTTAGAAGCATTTGTTGGCTTCGTTTTTTTCCTTTTTTTTGGAATAATCAGAGCTTTTTTTATTAAAATAGCTAATCTACCTAAGGCATCTTCTTTGTTTTTTATTTGACTTCTAAAGCGTTGGGCTTTGATTGTAATCACCCCTGCTTGATTAATTCGATAATCATTTAAGGCCATTAGCCTTTCTTGGTAGATAGTTGGTAAGGATGAATGTTTAATATCAAATTGTAGATGAATAGCCGTTGATACTTTGTTAATATTTTGTCCGCCTGCACCTTGTGCTCTTATTGCTGTTATTTCTATTTCTTTAAGCGGTAAATATATTTTGTTTGATATTTTCAGCATGGTCGATTTCTATATTTATCACCAGAGGTTTGCCTTGGTTCATTTTTGAAAAATAGTTTGTTGATCAACACATTCTGGGTTGTTGTTTTTCCACTAAATGTCATATTCTCAACAAATGGATTTAAGTGCATTGCTCAGACTCTATAGTGTGGCGACATAGATAGAACGACATGAAATGCCTGATCTTTAAAATCAGACATCTCTGTGCGACGAATGCTACAAAATAAACTCTGTGTTTTCTATTCAGTGCACTGTGTAGAAGAGGTGGCTAAAGAAGAAAGTTTTTGGAGCTCTTCTTTCTTGAGCCTCCAAACTTTATATTCAGGGAAAGCAATAGCGCCCAAACCTAAATAAAAATCTTCTGCCTGCGTGTTACCTTGTACTACCCACCACTCCAACCGATTGTATTTTTTCTCAGCCGCAGTTTTAGCAAGAAAATGAAATAGTTTCTTTCCAATATTTTGATTACGGAATTCTGGGAGCACATACATTTCATCAATATATAAAGCAGGTGTGCTTTGATAAAGACGATTAATATTCATAATACTGTATTGCGTAAAACCAACAATTTTCTCTTCAATCAGCGCCACAACAATTGTTGAGTTTGCATTAGGAGAAAATAGGAATTCATTAAGGGATTGTTCAGTAATCGTGAGTCTATCTTGGATCCCTTGAAATTCTGCTAAATCATAGATAAGTTGAAATAAAACTTTATTATCATCAGGCTCAGCATTTCGAATGGTAACATCAACATTCATGGTTTAACCTTAAAGAAATTTAGCTAGATCTTTGGCGAAATAATTAATAATAATATCTGCGCCTGCTCGTTTAATACTTGTTAAGACCTCTAGTGCTACTTGCCTTTCATTAATCCAGCCTCTTTCCGCAGCTGCTTTAATCATGGCAAATTCACCACTCACATGGTATGCCGCCATTGGTATTTCTGGAAATTTTTGCTTAATACGGTGAATGACATCTAAATATGTGTGTGCTGGTTTCACCATTATCATATCAGCACCTTCTGCAATATCTTGAGCGGCCTCACGAAGTGCCTCATTTGCATTTGCGGGATCCATTTGGTAGCTCTTTCTATCACCAAACAATGGGGTACCTTCTGCAGCTTGACGAAATGGCCCATAAAGTCCAGAGCTATATTTAACGGCGTAGCTTAAAATAGGAATGTGTTGATAATTAGACAAATCAAGCGCTTGCCTTAGGACAACTACTTGGCCATCCATCATGCCACTGGGAGCAAGAATATCGACCCCTGCCTTTGCATGACTTTCAGCTTGCAAAGCTAGAATTTCAAGCGTTCTGTCATTGCAAACATCTTTCTTGCCATCTCTTTCTTCTATTACGCCACAATGCCCATGATCAGTATATTCACAGCAACAAATATCGCTGATGACAAGCATATTAGGTGAGACATCTTTAATGATTCGCGTAGCTTGTTGAATTATACCATTATCAGAATAAGAATCTGATGCATGAGCATCCTTCCCACCTGGGATCCCAAATAAAATCACTGAAGAAATACCTAAACTCTCCAATTCCCTTATCTCAGCAGAGAGATTATCAGGACTTAATTGAAAATGCCCCGGCATAGAAGAAATAGGATCTCTTCGATTTACACCTTGCTTAACAAATAAAGGCAAAACAAAATCGTTGATATTCAACTCTGTTTCGCGCACTAAATTTCTAATGATCGGCGACTGTCTTAGTCTACGAAGCCGAACATTAGGGAAATTCCCTTGGGACGATGCAAAATCTGCACTCATAAATTACTACTCTTGAGGTTAATATTGGAATTAAAGCGACTCAGTATATCATTAAATATAGTGGATTAAAGCAAACAAAAAAGATAGTTAACCAACATTTTTGATGGCTTTATTTTTCACGCTATTTTTGTTGTAAATCTTTAACTGCCTGTAAAACTTCCGTAACATGTCCATCTACTTTAACTTTTCTCCAAATTCGTCGTACTTTGCCTGATGCATCAATTAAAAAGGTAGATCGTTCAATACCCATGACTTTTTTACCATACATATTCTTTTCTTTAATAACATCAAATAAATGACATATTTCTTCATTAGAATCAGAGATTAACGGAAATGGTAATTTAAATTTTTCGATGAATCTCTCATGGCTAGATAACCCATCTCTAGATACACCTATCACTTGCGCATTATAGCTTAGAAATTTTTTATAGCTTTTCTTAAAATCTTCCGCTTCACAAGAACAACCAGGCGTATTATCTCTTGGGTAAAAATACAAAACGACTATTTGATTCTTAAAATCCTTCAATTGGGAAATTTCTTTATCAGTGGAAATAAAGGAAAAATTTGGACACGTTTTGTTCTCTTCTATCTTTTTCATTTTTTCTCAGTCTCCTATACAATTCTAGATCTTTCCATCATTTTGCAGAGTCTAACGACTTAAGAAAATTTACTAGGAGAATATCAATAATTTGTTTGATACCAAGACCAAGAACAGAGGTATTACTAATAGGGTGTAACATAATCAGATTCTTTGATGATAATCACTTGTGGTGCAGCATCTGTTCCTAAATAAGCACCAACTGTCATACCCAAGATAGAACCTGGAATAGCAGGCCAAACACCCATACAAAAACCAGTAAAACCACCAACCCAAAACCCAACCGTACCGTAAATCAAAACACCTAGAACGCTTCCTGCTGATACTTCATTAATCTCATTGATATTCAATTCCTTCATTTTCATTTACTCTCAAAATAAAAAGATAAGAAAGCATTCTTGCAAAGAGCACTGGCTTTTGTCAATTAGCGGATTTTTATGCAAAAATCTAGCTCATGTCATAGCGTATTTATTATTTAGCATTCTTTATAAAAAGGTAACTCATGATAACTGCTCCTTTTGGTAACTGGGAATCTCCCATTGATGCGGCAATGGTCGCAGGCCAATTTATTAGCTTCCAAGATCTTGTCGTTGATGGCAATGACATCTATTGGTCTGAAATGCGCCCTTTAGAGCAAGGACGTTATGCGATTGTTTGCAGCCAAGATGGGGCGAGCAACAAAGATATCTTACCCATTGAATATAGTGCTCGAACTCGTGTACATGAGTATGGCGGTAAAGCCTTTACCGTAGATAAGAATATACTCTATTTTGTGAATGATAGAGACCAAAGAATCTATCAAATGCTACCAGGAATGCCTCCAAGCGCTATCACAGAGCCAGGAACTCGCTTTGCAGATCTACATATAACACCATATGGGATAATCGCTATTGCAGAACAACATACCCCCAATCAATTACCCATAAATTATTTAGCCTGCATTAATATTAGTAGCGGAGAAATTACACCTCTACATTCAAAACATGACTTTTATGCACATATCTCAATTACCCCAGATTGTACACATATTGCATGGATATCATGGAATCACCCTAATATGCCCTGGAATAATAATGAATTATGGATAGCAAAGCTTAGCAATGCAGGATTATCTCATGTACAAAGAATTGAAGCGAACAACGCCAATCAATCATTTTTTCAACCGCAGTGGGACAAACATAATCATTTAATCACTGTGAGCGATAAAGAAAATTGGTGGAATTTATATAAAGTAGAAAATCTTTCTCTTACCCCTCTCTTTTCCATAAAAGCAGAGATAGGCTTACCTCTTTGGATCTTAAATATGTCCACCTGGGTATATTTTCAAAATAACATCCTATGCATCTCAACAGAGGGTGGTACAAATAAGTTATGGCATTTTAAAGATGACCACCTTACACAAATTGAATTACCTTTTACCCAGCTTACACAAATAAGAACCAATCAGAAAAAATTATTTATGATAGCTGGAAATTCTGAGAGCCCAACACAGATTATTTCTCTTAACCCTGATTTTACATATAAGACAATCAAAACCAGTGGCACGCTTTCGATTGATCCAGATTATGTGAGTAAACCTGAACATATTTCTTTCCCTTGCACTTCAGAGCGGACTGCTTATGCTTACTTCTATGCACCTAAAAATAAAAAATATCTCAATAATGATACTCTCCCTCCTCTCATAGTAAAAAGTCATGGCGGGCCCACAGCCAGCGCCTCTACAGGTTTAAACCTACAGATCCAATATTGGACAAGCAGAGGATTTGCTTATATTGATGTTAATTACGCCGGCAGCACAGGCTATGGTCGAGCATTTAGATTAAGTTTAGAAGGAAATTGGGGCATATATGATGTTGAAGACTGTGTGTCAGCAGCAAGGTATTTGATCAAGACCCAAAGAGTTGCTCACGATAAAATTGCCATTAGTGGCGGCAGTGCTGGTGGATATACAACATTATCCGCATTAACTTTTAGCACTTTTTTTAAGGTAGGTGCTAGCTCATATGGCGTCAGTGATTTGGCAGCACTCGCAACTGAAACACATAAATTTGAGTCCAAATATTTAGATAGACTCATCGGACCTTATCCTGAAGCTATACAAAAATACTACGATCGATCGCCTATTTATCACACAGAAAAATTATCAAGCCCTGTTATCTTTTTTCAAGGAACAGAGGACAAAATTGTTCCACCAGAACAATCTGAAAGAATGTATTTATCTTTAAAAGAAAAAGGAATTAAAACAAAATATGTTCTTTTTGAAGGAGAATCGCATGGCTTTAGGGACGCAAAAAATATTGTCGCAGCCTTAGAAGAGCAAAGAAAGTTTTTTATCTCTGTCTTAGAGTTAGCTTAAATATTTTGTTTGTACTATTACTATGCCTATCTTTCATATCTGGCTCTTCAGAAAATCAAGATGTAACCAAGAATCAGCTTCTACATAAGGTGAACAGCTATTTTATGGAAAGGAATGATAGGCATTACAGCCCTTTCAAACTTAAACAAAGTGAACTGATTATATTTACTGCATTAAGACTATTTAAGGACGAGTATTTATACTCTCATAAAAATATTTTGGGGATAAAGAACGATCAAATTCCAGAATTAAAAAACTATTTTAACAAAATCATCAATCATGTTTTCCTCAGATCTGAGCTTGGTCTTCATAAAAAAATATGAACAATAACGAGTAATTCCTTTCTTTGAGATATTGCAAGATTAGCTAACAGATACAATAAAACCTCAACTAGCTTACATGAATGATTTGGAAACTTGAAAATAATTTGTTAGACTTAACATAGCAACTGAAGCCTATGGTGACAATCTAAGTTTCACCGGCAGGATTACAAAGAGTGCTTCAGTTGCACCTTAAGCAAAACCTAAGTCGTCTTATTACCTCACCTTCTCTTTTCTCTAGATACACTAGTAATTTAACTAGTCTTGCATCAATGATCTATTCATTTTCAAATAAATGCCACTCGCAAGTAATATAGTTGCAGAGATAAGAAAGGATAGATTTGATATTGTCTTATCATTAAATATTGTCACTAATAATACAGAAAAAACGCCGAATAACGATACATAGGTTGAAAAAATGGCCGTTCTTCTACCCATTGGCTCATTGCACGCATCTATTGCACCTCTATTTAATGGCCCAAATGCAATAGATGATCCCAGTGAAATTATCATCATACAAAGAACCATGAAATATAAATGTTCAGAATATGCAATACCACACAGTGCTAATAGTATTCCTCCAACACAGGCCAACGTTAGGCCTATTGTAATCGTAAAATTTGAACTGGTCTTTTCAATCAAAATGCGGGTTATCTGGGCACCTATAATAAAGACACAAAACACAAGAACCTGTATCCATCCAAACTCAATACTACTTCTGTTTAACGTCTCTAAAATAATAAATGGGCTTTCTACAATCCAAGATATAAAGCCAAGTAACAGAAAGCTATAGGGCAACATATACGTTAAGAATTTTTTTCTGAAAGATATTCGTAGATAATCTTTTATAGTTTCTTTGACATTTATTGTAAGCCTTTGGGTATTTGTTTCCGGCATAAAAAATATTAAAGAACAAGTTGCACAAGCGCCCCAGATAAATAATATCCAAAAAATTGTTCTCCAATTACTTATTTCAATAATAATAGCTCCCGCTAATGGCCCTAAAGCAGGTGCCAAAACAGTTACAGCCCCCATAATAGCTATTATCTTTATTGCTTTTTTGGAATCGTAAAGCTCATGCACAGCAGCATACCCAGATACCACAACCGCACATATTGTGCTGCCTTGAATAAATCGAGCTATCAACAAGATGGTTATATCAACAGTCACTGCACAAATGAATGATGAGAAAGTGAATAATAAGCTACCAAGGAGTAATATACTTTTACGGCCATATCTATCTGAAAGTGGTCCTGTTATGAGTTGCAAAGAGGATGAGCCTAAAAACCATACGAGCAAAGTATACTGGGCAAAATCTTGCGATGCATTAAATTCATTTGCAATGGTTGGTAATCCTGGTAAATACATATCATTGGCTAAGTAAGTCGCAATCTCTAGAAAAACCAAAGATAGCGGAAATAATAAAACTCTTACATTAGCCATATTTTTATTTACCTAAACCTTACCAATCTACATTTTCAATATGTAACCTTAGATGCCCTGCCATCTTGAATTTTTTAGCAATCAAATTTTTCTTTCTTCCTAATATAATGCTTTTTATATAATCTGGCATCATATGGTAGTATTTTTGTTCCCCAATCATTTCATACAGTACTTGGATTAAATCGTAAACATCTTGCTGTATTTTCGCACGGGTTGGTCTACCTAAATGTAGTAAGTCAATCAATTTTACTTCAAAATTGAGTCCTTTGCGTATAACCATAATGTTATCAGTATGCAGATCGCCATGATACTCACCTTGGAAATGAATATGTTCAATGCCTTGCACTAAAGCATAAAACAAGTGCAAAGCTTCGAATGGCTGTAGTCGTTTATTTTTTTGCTTACTGATAAAAGTTGATAATACTTCCCCTGTTACATAATCTGATATTAAAAAATCTACAAGTTCTTTTTTGACTGTTACAACATCCTGATTATGGTATTGAATGATAATTGGGCATGTTCTTAAACGGTATAATTTTTGAGCGTAGTAAATATGTGGTTTACTAAAATCATAACAATGTTTATAAAATAGTTTTGCTGCACGTATGATCCCTGTTCTACACTCCTCTACTTTATAAACCTCTCCTTCCCAGCCATTACCCAAATAGCTTAGTACTCGATAATTACGACCTAAAATCCTCCCGGGAACTAACTTAAATCGAGAGTTTTCCATTGATGTTTCCTTTGTTCATTTTAATATTTAGTTAACTTGATACAGTGAAGGGAGTATGCTTTAGTAACATGCTTTTTTAGAAATTATAAAGAATTAGCACATTATCTGATACGTTAGAGTGGCATTAATTATTATGTTAAGAGCGAACTATAATTAATAACAAATTATAAATCTATATTTATATGATTAATTATTAGATATACATCAGCTTTAAGGGCGACAATAAACAGAGATAACTTGTTAGTAATAATGGACTGCTTATGATTAAAAGAGGAATTGGTCAGAAAACATCAATAACTTTCTTTAAAATGAGTGTATATAAATAGAAAATAGATTAGGAATAAAGATTTGTGTATAGAAGTATCTTAGTAGGAGGCTGGCAGCATAGACTCTATTTCATTTTGACTTAAATTCGGAAATAGTAGTGTCATTTTATGTAATTTTGACTGGCGAAGCGCTATTTTTTTATTTCTTTCTTCTGATGATTGCTGTGTAAATTGCGCTATTAAATGATCGACTTCTTTTTGTAGATAATCTTTATTTTGGTTTGTAGTGGTAGAGGTAAGTTGATTGGGAATAATGCGGGTTAGCATTTTTCTTTGTTGCTGCTGACTGGAACGTTTTCGTGCCTTTTGTAATGCATATGTGGTTATTCCTAGATCAAATAATAATTTCTCGTTGACCTTTCGAATAGAGGGTTTATGAGTATATTCGCCGGTTTGTATATCAAAAGATGATTGTCTAAAACCACTGACATATCCAGATTCATATAACCAACTCATGGCGCGCTGAGCACGCCTTAATGGTAAATTTGCTTTCTTAGCAAGAAACTCTAAAGTTAAGTGAACAAAGGTTTGCGATTCATCGTGATAGAAACCTATTTGCATTGTTTTGAGATCAAGATAATGAAGCAAAACATGAAGTAGCTTAGAAATTGCTTGGCGCTGATCATGACGCATAGTGCGTGTAGACAAGCGTTTTCTATGAGAAACGCGAATCAATATAGCGGTTCTAAGGCGTGCTAACCATTTCCATGATTCATTGAACCACTCCTCTACTCTATTAGAAGCAATGGCTAATATTTGTGGTTTTTTCTTAGTGTCAGATGATACTTGCAATTTCAAGGCGCAAAACTCCTTTGACGCCAAGAATTGAAACTGATACGCTCATAAAGTCTAAGTATGCAGTTCGCTTCTTAGCGAATTAAATGATTTAAGCCTAGTGCCAGCTGGGCTTAAATATTATGTATTTTTTTAATTACAATTCCTTAAATCATATATTCCTCTGATATAGCATTCATAAATTCTACTTTTATAGTATAAGACTTTGAAAAAAAATCAAAATTTCAAAAAAAAAATCAAAAGTATCTCCTGTTAATTTCAATAATTTTTATAAAATTAATATCTAAAATTTGAGAATTTTATGAAAATTATCAAAAGTTTAATTTTTTTATATTTTTTAAAAATGCATACGATAATTGCAATACTATTTTTTAATGATTATTACTCATACAATAAATAGAGATTTATATATGATTACAGAACAGTTACCTGTTTCTTCTGAATACTCTAATCGCAATACCATGAGATAGAATTTTTTTAGTGAACACTCATAATTAATTCTAAATTCGATATATCTGTTATTGTCCAGTGACTGGACACGAGCTGCTATTTCAATTGCTTTTGGGGTATCGATCTTCTTTGTTGTGAATAGTGCTTGTTAAATGCATGAGTATCATTTGGAAGTTTTAATGCTATCTATTGTCTGCATCAAGCCGTTCTTACTGATCTCATTTGTCATTTTTTTTATAAGCCTTTTCATGTTTTATATTGTCCAGTGACTGGACAGCCCTGCCCGCATTTTTGTGAATTGACTTATTGCTATGTTGTTGGAAATTTTAGCTGCTACTCATTGAGAGTAATGTATACGGTAATGAGCCTATTTTGTATTTGCAGAGAGCTGTCCAGTCACTGGACAGCTTGGCATGGTAAATTTAGGAAAGTATGCGCAAGATATATGCACATAATCTTCTCTGTGTGACTTATCAATAAAGGATAGGGATGTATTCTTCCAAGTCATTAAAATGCGAGGAATGATGCTCTTGGTTTCACCCAGATTGTCCAGTGGCTGGACAGCGCGGTATTAAGAAATATAGAAAGTGTACCAGGTATCTGTACATGGGCATCTCCGCGTGGCTTAGCAATAAAGGCGCAGAGTATTTGCTTCCAAGCTATTTAAATATGAGGAATGATGTTCTTGGTTTTATCAGATTGTCCAGTGACTGGACAGTTTGGCATTAAGAAATGCAGAAAGCATACCGAGTATCTGCGTATAATTTTCTCCACGTGGCTCGGCAATAAAGGATCGGAATGTATGCCTCCGAGTCATTAAAATATGGTAAATGATGCTCTTGGCTTGATCAAATTGTCCAGTCACTGGACATCATCAAACAATGTCAGCCTTGTGTTATAGCGCTAGCCATATTTTGATTCTTTCGTTAGACACATTTGTGTTGAATTGTTGAGGAAAGGATGGGAGTGCTGAGTAATTTTGAGCAATCGATTTAAGGCTTCAATATAGTCATGATGAATAATGGTGGCCAAAGGATTTGGCTTTGCGGCTTGTCCAGTCACTGGACAGGCGTCGATAATTTTATTGCTACAGCTTCTTTAGAGGATCGTTTATTTAATTATTAATATAGTGTAGCTATAGGTGTTATGCCTATTAGATAGATTGTCCAGTGACTGGACACACACCTTAGTTTTATAAATTAAGCTTGTGTTTAAATGAAGAGGGTATTGGTTGAGTAGATATAGAATATTGTGTGAAAGAAGGGGCTTGTATATACATGAAAAGCGATTATACTAAATGCATACGTATGCATTAAATATTTTTTTGCATTGCATCATGAATGGGCGGAGAGAATATGCCAACACAAATTCCAATTGTTGCCACCATGAACCAGAAAGGTGGGGTAGGGAAGTCCACAGTTACAAGCACTGAAGCAGAATGGTTTTCAATTGTTCGGAAAATGAGAGTATGTCTTGTTGATTTAGATGAACAATGTAATACAACAAAACATTTTGTTGGGGTAGATTATATTAATGATGATAATGAGGCTGGGTTTTTAATAAAAAAGCATCCTGATTTTTCAGAAGATCTTGGTGCTAATGAACGTTCGTCTATTGCAGATATTTTTTATGGTGAGGCTGTTTTGCCTTACCCTTCATGGATTCATGACGGTTTCGCTAAAGGTGGTTTAGTCGATGTGTTGTGTGGACATCCTGTGCGTATTGAAGAGATTAATAATGCGCTGATTTCTAAAGAGGATGGCAGAATAAATCCGAATGCCAAAGAACGATTGAAAGAATTTTTTGAAATGGAAGATGTGCAAAATGCATATGATATATTCCTGCTAGATACAGGGCCTAGCAAAAATGTAATGTTCCGATCAGCTTTGCATGCAGCAACTCATGTTGTTGTGCCTTTTGAGCCAGAAGATAAAGCGATACAAGGTATTACACAGATGTTGAATGCTATAAAAAGGGAGAATTTTTCTAGAGACAGAGAAACACAATTGAATTTGGTTGGCTTGCTTCCAAATAAGGTGAGAAATCTTAAATTACATAAAGAGTATTTGGCAGAACTTTCTGAAAGGCATGAAGATTTTCTGTTTCCTTGGCCTTCTTGGTTAAGCCTTTTAACCGCTTTTCCAACAAGAGATGGTATTAGTGCAAAACCTAAAAGTATATTCCAACTGCCCAAAACAGATACCGCTCGTGCTCAAGCAACAGCGATGTGTCTTTATCTTGAAAAGAAAATATTTGGTCATCATTTGGGAATGACAAAAGAAATTAAAGAGGTTATGAGTGTGTTTGAAGATGGCTTTGAAGCATTAGGGATGAAAGAATCATGTCGAGCATAGCGAAACCTGAGAAAGAATCAAAAAAACGCAAACCTCTTTTGGCGCGTGCACCCAATAAGGTAGAGAGTAGTTCTTCGACCGCAGGGAATGCTAAGGGGGCTGCTGAGTTTGTTGAAAGCCTCAATGCTCAACTTTCTAAAATAAATTTTTTGAATGCTAAATATTTACCTATATCCTCTATTGCACTTGATCCTAATAATCCTCGAGAGTTGGCTATTGACATCAAAGATATCGTTGCTGGCCCCAAGCTTCCTGAAAAGCCATTTGATGATGAAGTACAAGATGAATTTAAGGAGCAATTAAAACAGTTTTTCGAGCGAGATGAGAATAAAAAACAGAAAATACAGGATTATTTCTCCATCGCTTTGCTTGCTTCAACAATTCGCGCGCCAGAAAAATTAATGCAGCCAATCTGTGTATATGAGAAATCAAGTAAATATATTGTATTAGCAGGAGAAAGGAGAACTTTAGCGCATTATGTAATGAATGCTCAATATATTGCTGCCAACATTATTGATGAGCCGGATGCAAAAGAAAAGGCGGTAATGCAATACATAGAAAATTCTGCGAGAGAAGATTTATCATTAAAAGATAAATTTAATGCCATTAGAAAAATAATTCAGTATTATGGTACTACCATTTCTGTTCGATCTTTGGCAAATATTCTAAAACTTTCTAAATCTCAAGCTCAGAAATACGCAAAAATATGCAAAGAGGAAAATATCCTTTTTATAAAAGCAATTGAGACTGGGGTTTTAACATCTCCCGAGGACGCTTATAATCTTATTAAAAATAACGATGCGGATACTATTTCTAATATTTGTAATCTCTTATTAAAAGGAAAAGGGATTGAAGAAATATTTAAAGAGATAAATACAAATAGCTTTCAAAGTAAAGAACTCATTGTTAAGCGAATCGTTGGCAGCAATGAGATGGCTGCTCAGAAAAATAATTCAGCTAAGAAGGATGAGCAAATTGTATTTAAAGGAGAGGATATACATTTGCTAAGGAAATTAATTCATATTGCAATCCAAGCTGGAAAAATAAAGCAGTTTCAAGAAGGTGCTGAAAAATTAGGGATGACGCATATTTGGGAAAAAATAAAAGAACAAATGAAGAAGGCTAGTTAAAAATGGTAAAAGCATTGAATCCACCGATTAGACGGAAATCAAAACTTCCCAAAATTGTAGTTGGTGCTGTTACACGTCGTTTCTCAATACGCATTCCTGTTAAGATGCTAGAAGAAGTGAATGAACTTCTTGCTAGAGATGGTAAAAATGGGCACCAAAAAGGAAAGTGGATCTCTCAAGCAATTGAGCATCTGTATTATGATGAAGATTATGTTGAGCTGATCAAAGAAGAATGGTTAGAGAGAAAGAACAATGTGCCTTTGCAAGTAACTTTAACAAAGGAAGCAGAGGAAATATTAATTAAAATTGTTGATAGATTGAAAGAAGAATGTTCAGGTCGAAAAGATATATTAAGTGCAACCATTCGGGTTGCCATAACAGCTGCATTAATACGGTGTGGTGTGTTATAAAATATGACGCTGATACATCGTTATCAATTAGATTTGCAACATAAAAAAATTGTTGAAGATGCAGCCCAGAAAAATGCTGTATATGTATTACAAGCAATTCTTGATAATCTTGTTACAGAAGAAAAGAAGATTAAAAGAAAATTTTTGTCGGCTTTAAATTTGAAAGATACTCCTGTTAAAGGTGCATATTTATGGGGTGGGGTTGGTAGAGGTAAAACCTATTTAATGGATTTGTTCTATCAATCGATACCCTTTAAAAAGAAAAAGAGGTTACATTTTCATCATTTTATGATGATGGTGCACCAGCAACTTAAAATTTATCAAGGCAGTAAAAATCCTCTAAGAGAAATTGCAAAGAAATGGCGCAAAGAATTTACAGTGCTTTGTTTTGATGAGTTTTATGTAAGCGATATTGCTGATGCTATGATTATGGCTAATTTTTTTGAGCATTTATTTCATCAAGGTATTACGTTAATTGCAACATCGAATATTCAGCCAGAAAATTTATATGGGAATGGTTTACAAAGAGACAAGTTCTTACCCACAATTTCATTGATCAAGAAATATACGCAAGTTGTTCATCTCGATAATGGTATTGACTATCGTTTATTATTCCTTACAAATGCGCAAATTTACCATTATCCTCTAGATGAGCGTGCGCAGCAACATTTGCTAAATTACTTCAATCATTTGGCGCCTAATAAGGGAGAGCATAATAAATTTATTAGCATTCAAGATAGAAAAATTAAAAGTGTGATGGAAGCTGATAGCATTGTTTGGTTTGATTTTTCTGAGATTTGCGAGAGTCCGAGGAGTCAATATGATTATATTGACATAGCAAAGTTATATCGTACCGTTATTATTAGTGGTATCAAAATAATGGATGAATATAAAGAAGATACTGCAAAACGCTTTATCATGATGATTGATGAATTTTATGATCATCATGTAACACTTATTATTTCTGCACAAACAAATTATGATGTTATCTATACTGGTAAAAAATTAGCATTTGAATATCAACGGACAATGAGCAGATTAAAAGAAATGACATCAAAAGAATATTTAGGTCAAGAGCATATTTGACGAGAGAGAATAGACGCCTATGAATTTTCTAGATATAAGCTTAATAAAATCCTTGATTGGAATAGCCATTGTTATTGCAACAGATATAATTTTTGAGTTCTTTATTTTTAAAAAGATTCGCAACCATAAAAAGAGGGCGCGCGCAAAAGTTACATTGCGCTATGTATTATTCGTAACCATTATTGTGATTCTGGCTAAAATATGGGTTGAAGGATTTGGGCATATATTAGCATTTATAGGCTTTATATCTGCGGCACTTACCATTGCGCAAAAAGAAAATATATTAAATCTAACGGGTTGGTTGATTATCAGTTTGCGTAATTCATTTGGTGAGGGTGATTTTGTTCAAATTGGGCATCATCAAGGCTTTGTAAAAATACTGGGTTTATTTTATTTTACATTAGAAGAAGTTGATCCCAAATGGGGTTACAGAAAGACAGGGAAGCTTGTCAAACTGCCTAACTCAATAATAACATTACAGCCTGTTGTGACATTTAATCATGAAGATTTTATTTTTCATGAAGAGACAGTGATTATTCCATTCAGTATTAGTTACGCTCATGTTAGACAAGTAATGGCTACCATTGAGCTTGGTTTAAAAGAGTACCTTATCACAATTGAGAAGACATATAATACGGAAGAAAAAAGGCTTTACGATAAATTACTTAAGCGTGAAAAAGTGAGTAATCCTTCCTTGGATATAAAATTTGAGCAAGGAGAAGTAAAAGGCTACAAGCTTTGTATACAATTCTATTCTTTGATAAAAGATAAAAAAAATATTTCTTCATACATTCGCAACACATTATTAGAAACGATTCAGGCATCTGAGCAGCCCTTATTAATATAAGAAATTGTGATATAGCCTTCGCTATCTTACAATTCTTATGTACGTTTATGGGCGCAAAGATTGTTATTTAGCTGAGAAAGTACATGTAACCTATTTTTACAATAGGGGTATATGCTAAAATTTTATGTATATTTAATTACTTCATTTCGCTGTAAAACATTCATGAGAAAAATTTTACTGTTAATATTGATAGCTATGACAAGTACTGTTCGGGCAAACCAAGCAGTTTCTGATATTTGTGTAGGCGCAATCCATGAGCATTATCTTTTTTTACTGCTTGTTGAGCCAAACATTAAAACGGTGCCTCAGAAGATACAACCTCAAATGACAGAAAAAGCTGAAAGTCTTTTGTTAAGAATTAAAGGCGAGTGTCCACCAGAGATTTCTAACAAATTTATTAAATTAACAGATAATTTTAATATTGCTCAGAGCGATTTTCTAAAAAATCTAAAGCAAGATACGAAAATATCTATACCATTAGTAGGTGAAGATATTCCATTGAATAGAGCAAATATGGATGACAACGAAGTAATACTTTGGGCATCTAATGCACTTTTAAAAACATATCAAGTTACTGCCCAAACATTTAAAAAATTTGAAAGTGTTAGAAAATTTTATTTACCCGGTGCTTTTTCTAAAGTTTCAGATGATATTATCAATTCTTATCTAAAGAATTATCTTATAAAGAAAGATCAAGAATTAATAATAAGAGAGCAGGATTTATACCTTCGGTCTAGTATTGCATCTATACCAAAAATAACCTTCCAAGGTGTTGATGCGCAAAAAAATTACACTTGGCGCTTAACCATTCCGCTTCTTATTGAGATGAAAGTTTTAGGCCGGATTAAGAAAGAGAAAATTAATGTGCTTGTGCATATTACCAGAGTCAAGGGACAGATATCACCAGATGGGGTGGCTATTTCTAGCTTCGAGGTTGGTAGCTAGAATGCATGTATTGTCACTATAAACTAATGATATTCAAATTTTGATTTAGCACTTGGCTTAGGATCCATTTCACTTGATGATGGTGTGCTATCAGGGTTTTTCTTGGTAGTGGACATGGCATCAAATGAAAAGCAAAGTGTTGTTATAGAAGAGGATAATGCTACCTCGTGCTCTATTAGTTGAGCTGCACCTTCTACAGAAGCCAGCCTACGCCTTAGGAGAAATTGATATTCTGGTGCCAGATTATTCAAAATATCATTATTTTTCAAAGCAAACTGAGTAATTTCCATGAATTGAGCGCATAAAACAGCAATGCTATGTACACCTATTTTGGATCGTAATTCATCATTTTCAAATATCTTTCTTGCTAAATTTATGTCTTTTAATCCCAGATAACCGATATCATTTGCCTGTAATCTCGTCCATAATTCAGATTTTGATAAAATATATGCCGCAATACTTGCATGATTTTGCCCAAGCACTTTTAAATCTGAACTGTTCAGTTTTGATAATAATTCAGTATCACCAATAATTTTTTCTGCTGTTGCTAAGCTGTGTTTGCTGAGTGCAACGATTTGATGATGATCTAATTTTGATTTCAGCGCATTATCAGCAAAGATAATTTCTGCTATCTCAGCATGTGATTCACCCATAATAGAGAGCGCAACGCCATCTAAGAATTGACTCCAAAAAGGGCTGTGTAATATTTTCATAGCAATGTTTACATTGTTTAAAGCAAGTCTCGCTAAGCCAATATTGTTGCCTAATGCTCTGACTTGCTCACTCTTTAATATTGCATCAGCAATATTTTCATGATACCTACCTAAACGACATAGATTCTCACCTTCTAAGAAACTTGCGAGCTTGGGGTTACTTAATATGTTTATTGCAATAGATTCATGGGCTTTCCCTATCATTGAGAGATCGTCAATGTCTAATTTAGACAAGAGTTTCTCATCTGTGAAAATTAGGTTTGCAATTTCTAAATCGCATAACCCTAATTGAGCAATATGGCTTCCATCCATATTTCTAATGAATTCTGGGTTATTTAGAATTTTTAATGCAACTAATTTAGAATATTGTCCCAACAGACCAATGTGTTCTCCCCTCAATTTGTTTTCTCTAAATAGCTCTAAAAAATATGGATCCTCTAGTAGTTCTAGGGCAATACACTCATATTTATTTCCCAGTGCAACGAGATCGGGCGCATAGAGTTTTCCTTTAAGGTATGGATTTTCTAGGATTTTGCGTGCAATAGACTCATGCTTGTTACCAATAATAGATAAAGCTAAGCCATCCAGAACATTTTGCATGCCTGTATCTGATAAGATTGCAAGCGCTAAATCTTCATGTTCCGCAATGATACTGAGAAATTTTTTGAAGCTTAATTGGCCAAATTTTGCTGGATCACTAAGAATAATACGGGCTTCTTGAATGTCTGATTTTGCGCTTGCGATAAGGTCGTTGGTTTTATGGAATGCAATCATAAAATCTCTCTGTTGGTAGCACCTATATCTCACCCTAAACCTATGATTATTACTCAGCAATGGATGATCTCTGCTGCAATTGAGTGATATTAAAGATAGAGAATCATCCATTTCCTAAGATCTGCTGGTAATAATTGATAATGCAGGGGATTTTTTATTTCGTAAGGAATGATGTAGTTGGTAAGCTGAGTTCTTGGTGAGGGATGGAATAAGCATATAGAAAATACTATTACGATGGTTCTCATTAATAGATTTTAGATGCATGTTTAGCCTTGTTGTGCTGCTTACTTGGGTATAATTAGCCTGAATTAGTATGACATTTTGAGAATCGTTGACGTAGTCAAAAATGCAATTAGCATGCTAAAATAAATATAGATATCATTTAAATGGCGTTACGATGAAGTTTAAAAAATTAATTGAAATTGGTTGGGAAGAATGGATAGCGTTACCCGAATTAAACTTACCTGCTATTAGGGCAAAAATTGATACTGGTGCTAAAACTTCAGCATTACATGCCTTTATGGTAGAAAAATTTGTAGATGATGGTATAGAGAAAGTAAAGTTTGGTATTCACCCTGTACCCGAAAGACCAGAAATAGAGGTCTATTCTGTTGCTCGTTTGGTTGATGAGCGCGAAGTTACCAGTTCAAATGGTCAGACTGAACTGCGATATGTGATTCAAGTCATGGCGCAATTTGGTAAAGAGAAGTGGCCGATTGAGATTACACTTACCAATCGAGAAACAATGAATTATCGAATGCTGATTGGCAGAAGTGCAATGGAAGGTAAGGTACTTGTTGTTCCTGAACAATCTTTTTTATTAGGGAGTTTATCGGCTGAGCTTTATGAAAGCATAAAGACATATAAGCATGATCGTGCTTTAAAAATATGTATCTTGAGTAAAGCGCCTAATCATTACTCTACAACACGGATTGCTTCTGTAGCAGAAAGTAAGGGGTATCAAGTTGATATTATTAATCCTGAAAAATGTTATGCACAAGTTGGTTCTTATGAGCAAGGCGTTAGTTATCAGGGAAGGCTATTAAGGGCATATGACGTGATTATTCCTCAAATAGGTGAGGCAATTACGACACATGGTTTAGCCATTATTAGACAGCTTGAGTGTTTTGGGAGTTATTGTATCAATACATCTGAAGCAATTTCTAATGCAAGAGATAAGTTGCTTGTTCAGCAGTTACTCAGCCGAGGAAATATTAGTATACCTATTACTGCTTATGGGAATGCGCCTAGTAATATTGACGATTTAATTAAGGTTGTTCATGGGGCGCCTTTGATAATCAAATCTTTTAATAACGCCTATGTAGCGAGTAGTATTTTGGTAGAAACCAACAAGGCTGCTCATGCCGTAATTCAAGTTTTTAGTAATCTCAAAACTAACTTTATTGTTCAAGAATATATAGCACAGGATATGTGTAAACTTATTCGATGCATTGTATTAGGTGGAAAAGTTATTGCAGCGATAGACGCTGCACAAGAAACCACTAAGATGAGTGATAGTAAAATAAAAACTAAAAAAATATTAAAATTAACTGCTGAAGAAAGAAAAGTTGCTGTGAGAGCAGTGCGTATCTTAGGTTTGAAATATGCTGCTGTTGAATTATTAAGAACATCAGATAGATGTTTAGTGATGGATGTTAGTACAGCCATTACATTCAAAAAAATTGAATTATTAACTAAAAAAGATATTGCTAGTACATTGGTGGAATATATAGAACACCATGCTAGGCCAACAGTTGCAAGCATTGCGCTGTCAAAATGAGTAATATCTACTATATGTGTATATAAACATTATTCTTAAATCTACAAAATCCCATTTCCACAGAACTTATTTACACTTTTTTTGTCCTACCTCATGAGTACTTCAACGTATTTCTGATAATTATCGAGAGGGTATGGTCATGGGGCATGAGACACAAAATAGTATCTTAGATGAAGCACAGCAAAGTGTTGCATTAATGAAGTTGATTGAGGATTTCAGTAAACTTAATGAGTTATTAGCAGCATGCTTTGATGATCCAAAAACGATGGAGTATATTAAAAAAGCTCAAATTGAATTATTGGCATTTAAAGAGATCCTTAGAAGAGATCTTGAATATAGCAAAGATCAAATAAAAGCACTTTGTGAGTCTTTACAACGAATTACCGATCGTTTAAGGAGTTTACCTACCCCTGAGCAAGCATTGTTAAAATTAGATGAACGATTGACAACCTTCAACAAAGGAAAATCACCCATTGAGGAAGCAAGCATTAGTATTAAGCTTTCCTCTTCTTTTAAGAATAAAATGGAAACAATTGAAAAACAGTGTGATGTTATCAAAAAAAGCATGGAGTCCCTTAGAACGCACTCTAAGGGACGACATCATAATTTGATTGATCGATTAACAAAGGTTTGTGAAAGTGTTGTGATCGCTGCACAATCGTTTTTTGCAGCTACTTGTCGTTTAGCAAATGATGCACAATATTTTGGCAAAAGACTTGCGATTGCTGTTGGGATAAGAGAAGAGACATTGGCAGACAAGACTGAATATGACTCTGCTCAAGTAAAATACTGGCAGATGCGTCAAGCAGAACACCAACAGCAAGCAGCGGATCAAGCAAGTGGTCAGAAAGCGAGAATGCAAGCGGAGAAGGCTAAGAAGCCTAAAATATTTAAGTAATTTTTAAAATTCTCCTTAATTTCTTTTCTAGCGACGATACGCAGAGCGAGTGAAAATCTCGCTCGTCGGCTCTTCTGAACAGATTGTCTTTATCAAATGGGTAATTCAAATCTGGTGTGTTAACTTGCACATCCTGTGAGTGATTACATACATGAGAGCATTATTTATGTGGGGCTTCTTTTTTAATGACAACAAGAAACAAGATATTATAAATAATATTGAAGCAAAAAATTTTAACGAACACCATGAAGATTATACTGTTTGTGACGAGATCTGTAATTTAGAAATAAGTTCTGGAATTGATAATGCTGCCCCCATCATAAAAGATGAGCTAGAGAGCGCATTGTCTGAGAGCATCCATCGTGAAATATTAGGTGCTTTGATAGCCGATCTTCGCAATCAAGATTTGTCTAAAATTAACACAGAAAAGGATCTTGTGCATTTTCTGATTGATTTTGGACAAGCACATGGCAGAGAGATTGATCAAAATAGAGTGAAGCATTATTTACATACTGCAGATATTGATTTGAATCAAAGGCATAGTAATACATCAAAAACAGAAATAGCGATGAGAGTTGGCTTGACTATTGCAGGTATTGTTGCAGTGCATTGGCTTTCTGGGCCAATTGCTGCGAGTGCTGCTAGAGTTATTTATGAGCAGGCTTATGGTACTTTGTGGGGTATTCCCTCGCAATGGAACCCAATGTATTGGATAAGCTATTTTCCAGGACGAGAGCATGTTGGTAATTTGGCATATCAATGGGCGCCTTGGACGGTGAATATTATAGGTGGTTCTCTTTATCATAAAGCAGTAGACGTGGTGAAATGTATCGGTATTAAAACGCATAGTATCTATAAAGAGGCAAAGAAAGCTTCTCGCAGAAAAATAAATAGTCATCATTCTGTTAAGAAGACAGAACGACCAGGCATACAATTGTGTGACGATCAGGTAGAAATAGAGCTTATAGAAATTACTCAACGTCTGAAAGACTTAGATTTTTCAGACAGTTGTTCGATAGAAGATCCGCAGTCGATGAGATTATCTCAACGCTTGAATGGTTTTCTGCAATCTTATCCTTTAGGTGAGGATAAAGTTGAACATGTATCAGATGGAAATCAGAAAGCGATGTTGTTAGTGCAGCCTGCAGCGATTATAGCGTTGAATGAAATAAAAATGGAAAAGCCAATGGTTGTTTTCAAACGTCATAACCGAAGTAAAAGTGTGGATAGCTTCTTTGAAAATAGAAGGTCTACGCAGAATTATATTACACAAAACAGGTTGAACTAAGACTATATCTTAATAAGTTGTTTAAAATATAATTTGGCATGTAAAAAGAAAGGGAAATTGATTCCCTCTCTTTTATTCAGGTTTATGCTTTGGCTGCATTGGTGATGTTTGTATATTTAATGCATCGCTAGAGTGAGTTGCTCTATCTGTGCCAGAAAATCTATACAAAATACTCAGACCAACGGAATAAAGCCTGTCTATCAATTCATGACAGCAGCCAGGATTTTCCATATATTCAGATAACACATCAGCGCCAAAGTCTGCTAGTTCAGATTGTGTATATAAGAATCTATGCTCCACAGTTTCTCCGTTGGTAAGCAAAGTTTTCAGTTACTTTCTTATAGTAAGCCAGAAATTGAGTTTGATAGGCCTGCAACCAAATCAGGTATTGCTTCTTCAAGTTCGAGGTTCACTTTATTGGCAGTGCTTACTACACGCGTTTGATATCTCTTCCAGTCAGTTTGTTCTGTAGAACTAACCGTTTTATTTGCGTCAGTACCTTGTTTAAGGTTAGCGTAAAGTGTCTCTGTTACCGCAGTGCCTTCTTTTGTGCGTTCAGAAATTTGCAAGTCAGTAACAATAGTATAGAAGTTATCTTTGACCATAGCATTTGTAACCACGCCTACGGCTGCGCCTACTAAACCTACGCCCAGTGCTGCTCTTCCATTGCCACCCAGTGCAGCGGTTGCACCTGCGCCGAGTAACCCGCCACCAAATCCTTCCGATAGTAAGTCTTGTGATTCTTTAAGATCTACTTTACCAACTTGCAACACATTGGTTTGAATTAAATAATGAGCAACTTTGGGATCATATACAATTGTATAACCTTTGTTAGATAAATTGCGGGCTAATTGGCTTTCTATATCAAGCTGATTATTGCCAGATGTATTGCGTATTTGGATAAATACCGTTTTTTGCTGTGGAGAAACTGGATCTAAGAATATCGTTTCAGACATTTTTGTTTGTACATCTAAATTTCTTTTGCTAATGCTCGTATGTGTAGCTGCACAACCACATAATGTTGCTAAAATGAGGCTTAAACTTGTAAATTGAGTAATTATTTTCATTTTTATCTCTTTGGGATCCAGGTAAAACTGGCACAATCTACCATGATGTGCAAAGAGTGACAAATGTTAAACAGAAATGAGTTGCTCGACTGATTGAGAGGTCATTTCATTATCAGTGGAAGAAATAATTAATGTTTGAGAAAAATAAGTTATTTGTTTTTGGTTTTGGGTATACGGCTGCGTTTTTGGCATCCCAGTTAAATTTATCTATGTGGCAAGTAGCTGGCACTTCAAGACGTCAAGAAATTCGAGATAAATATTTATCATCAAATATTTGCTTGATAGATTATATGGACTATGCGCAGATTTGTTTAAATCTTAAAAGCGTAACGCATTTGTTAATTTCTATACCGCCTGTAAGGCAAGTAGGGGATGTCGTTATTGCTGATTTTTCAGATATCTTAAAAGAGCTTGCACCTCATTTAAAATGGATAGGTTATCTTTCAACAACCGGCGTGTATGGTGATCATGATGGCAATTGGGTTGATGAGTGCTCAATGCTTAAGCCTGATAATGAAAGAGCTATCTTGAGAGTGGGAGCTGAGAAAAATTGGTTGCAATTAGGAGAAGATATTTCTGTGCCTGTGCAGATCTTTAGATTATCAGCTATTTATGGCCCTTCTCGCAATGTTTTGAGACAGCTGCTTGAGGGAGAGGTCTCATGTATTTTTAAAGCGGGGCATTATTTTTCACGTATACAGGTAGAAGATATTGTACAAGTGTTGCTTGCTTCGATGAATGCTCCGCAAATGGGAGAAATATATAATCTAGCAGATGATGAACCAACGCCTTCTCATGAGGTTATTCAATACGCGGCAACGTTGCTTAAAGTATCTCCGCCAAAGTTGCTGTCTATTGAGAAGGCGAAATTATCTCCGATGACACAAGAATTTTATAACAGCCATAGAAAAGTGAGTAATGCAAAGATAAAGCAATCTTTAGGCATAAAGCTTAAATATCCAAGCTATCGTGAAGGTTTGAGAGCATTGCTCCAAAATTGTGTTGGTTGATAAACTTTTTTGGTTGCCTATGATAATACATTGATATAAATGCTAAGAAAATGAGAGGCAATGAAAATAGGGGGAAATGAGAATATAAAATTTTCTGAAATTAACAGAAAATAATGAATGTTTCGGAGGCTAAAAGAGCAATTTCTATTGTGGGTTGTGATGTAACTGGCTATAATCCGTTGTGCATCTGGCTAAAGTTAGAAAGTCAAACGAATTTTTATTTAAATGTTTAGTTTATTCGGAGAGCTCCCTTGGCAAGCATCAATCAGATTTACTCATTATTCTCTCCTTATTTTAATTTTGGACGGAAAGGGGCAAAACGAATTTTCGTTCTAGCAGCCGTGGCATTAAGTTGCATAATTTCTTCTATTTCAATAGTCTATGTTTATGATGCCCTCACGTCGTTACAATTGCTCTTAATACAACCGGGTGCCCAGTTCTCCGTTGTTGCATGGGGGGTACTGGGTTGCCTTGGTCCATCCTGTATTTTTGCTGGGTTTAATGCGGTTACACATGTTATGTCAACTTGGTTAAGCAAGGAATTAACACATTCTCTTAGCGAAACACTCATTACAAAATGGATTGATGGAAAGTCTTATTATGGCTTCAAGTTTATTAATAAAGGCGATAAGAATGTTAATCCTGCTGAGGTATTAAGTAGTGATTTGAAAAAGGCATCAGATACCACCATCAAGCTCTTTTCTTCTGCTGTTAGTACTATTGCCAATTTCTTTGTTGGTGCCTATCAACTTTGGTATTTATCATCGCCTTTGGCAGTGAATGTATTTCAAATGTCATTTGTTGTTCCTGGCTATATGCTTATGTTGGCATTTGGTTATTCAATTATATATTCTGTGATTGTTGGTTATGTTGATAAAGATTTGACTGCCAATGATTCTTCATTCCGCAATAAACAAGCAGAATACATTGCTGATTTACATCATGTTGAAACATATGCTGAAGCTATCGCGCTTAAGAAAGGCGGTGCTAAAGAACGTGATCGATTATTAGGAAAATTGTCTGAAATTGATAAAGTTGAAGAGACGAGTATGTTGTCTCAATCTATTTTAAGCTTTACTCAGAACATTTCTGGTAAAACAGCTTACATGTTTGGTTTGATTTTATCAGCGCCTGGTGCCATTGCTGGGAAATTTGATATATTTAAAGCTTTTTCTGTGTCTCAGTATTTTGCGAATATTGTTAAATTCTTTAGTTGGCATAAAGAGAATACAACTGATTTAGCAAGTTTAGAAGTATCTATGCAAAGAATACAAGCCTTTAATAGTATGATGAAAGAATGGGATGAGATTCAGAAGAAAAATGGTTTAAAGCTAAACGACAATGAAGTTGGGTTTGGCGTGAGGGGTCTGTCTGTGAGCAATCCACAGGGAGAAGCTATTTTTCATAATTTATCTTTTAAAATACCAGGTGGAAAAGCGACAGTTATTACAGGCCCATCTGGTATCGGTAAAACTACAATATTTCGTTGTTTTGCAGGGTTATGGCCTTTTGCTCAAGGCGAGATATTAATACCGAGTGGTGCTAAAGGCAGTGAACAACGAGTTTATTGTATTCCACAGCAATCTTACTTCCCCTATAGAGGCACATTGCTTGAAGCGATTTACTACCCAGATACAAAAAATCAAGATACGATTAATCAGGCTGAGCGATCTGAAATTATTAAATTGATGAAAGCTTTTGGTTTTAGAGAAGAAACGATCCGAGATCTTGATGTTCATGATGAGTGGAATAAGAAATTAAGCGGCGGTGAACAGCAAAAGATAGCCATTATTGGCGCTCTCATCAAACGACCAGATGTTATTTTTATTGATGAAGGTACCAATGCACTTGATCAAAAGAGTAAAGCATTGGTTGAGAGATATTTAAAACAAAAGTTACCCTCCGCAACAATTATAGCCATAGATCATGGTGTGCAGACAGAACAGAAAAAAGCAGCTGTGCAACCCAAGAATATGTTCTTCGATTATAATTTAAAGGCAAGTGTTCCTCAAAGACAGCCTGTCAGTAAACGATCTTTTGGTCTTGTTAAAATGCAGCAAGAAAAGAAGAAGCCTGCTTCAAGAGTTCGTCTGTAATTTGAATAAGCGTTTAGCATGGTAAAAGCCACTTATATATAGGTGGCTGAGCTGTGTAACTAAGGCGTGTTTTCCTGCTTATAGAAATATCTTTGTCAAACATATTTTGTTTTCTGACAAATTTTTTGATGTCTTAGTTATATATTCGTATAGATAACTTTTTTAATTTAAGATGAGCTGCGTTTTCAATTGCGCTATAATCGTTGGCATATAAAAATGAAAAAATTAGTTTATGCCATGGTAAAACCTGTATCTACGCCTGTTGTTGTCAAAAGTGGTGAAAAATACACTACAAAAGAAGGATTCAAAGCAATCCGCGATGGAATTAAACAAACGATTCATGATGGACATTCATCAGAGCCCTATCTTCGCAAACCGCCTTGGTTAAGAATTACATATACAAACTCTCCCAAATATCAAGAAGTACGTGAAATTGTGCGAGAGCATAGGTTGAGTACTGTTTGCGAAGAAGCAAAATGTCCAAATATGAATGAATGCTGGGCGCATGGCACAGCAACCATTATGCTAATGGGTTATGTGTGTACACGTGCTTGTCGATTCTGCTCTGTTGATACAGGCAATCCAAATGGTTGGTTGGACAGAGATGAGCCGCTGAACACCGCTAAGTCAGTACAGCTTATGGGGCTTCAATATGTTGTTTTAACCTCTGTTGATCGAGATGATCTGGAAGATGGCGGTGCTGCACATTACGCAGACACAATACGACAGATTAAATTACTTTCGCCCTCAACAAAAGTTGAAGCTTTAACAGGTGACTTCCAAGGTATTCTAAAAGATGTACAGACTGTTTTAGATTCTGGTGTTGATGTATTTGCTCAAAATGTTGAAACAGTTCGTAGATTGACACACCCTGTTAGAGATCCTCGCGCTGGTTATGAACAAACCTTATCTGTTTTAGAGTTTGCCAAGAAATATAGAACAGACGTAATTACAAAGACCAGTTTAATGTTGGGATTGGGGGAAACAGAGCAAGAGATTATTGAAACGATGGATGATTTACGTGCTATAGGCGTAGACGTGGTAACTTTTGGACAATATTTGCAGCCTACTAAGAACCATTTGCCTATTCAACGTTATGTCTTGCCAGAAGAATTTGAGCGATATCGAGCAATAGGATTAGAGAAAGGCTTTTTTGAAGTTGCATCAGGTCCTTTGGTGCGTTCGAGTTATCGTGCAGATCGAATTTTCGCAAAGAATAATTTAGGGATGAATGAGTAAGTATGATGTTGCGGACTTGTGCTGCGCCAGATATTCTAGCTTCTTTTTGTTATATGAGGGATGAAATAGGCCAGACTTGCAGGGAGAAAGATGTCAATAATCACATATGAAGAGTTTGCACGAGTAGACTTACGATCAGGCACCATTATTAAAGTTGAAGCTTTTCCTCGTGCTCAAAAGCCCGCATATAAGATATGGGCAGATTTTGGTACAGAAATAGGTATTTTACAAACGTCAGCACAAATTACTTTAAACTACACACAAGAAGCATTGCTGGGACGCTCTATTATTGGTTGTGTGAATTTAGATAAAAAGAATATAGCAGGATTTATCTCTGAATTTCTGCTGGTTGGATTTTCTGATGAAAACAATGCTATTTGTATCGCGACCATTGATTCTAAAGTGCCAAATGGAAACAAATTGCATTGAGATATCTAGTGCTAGTTATTGAACAATGATCACTTTATTAAATCCTCCTCCATAGCTTCTTGTCGATTTGTATATATTGCAAATAACTAAAAATTTTAATGTGGAAGCTGTAAATAATTTCACTAGTGAAGATGAAATTATACAGATGCTATTATGGTCAGATAATCATAAGCACTCACATACTAAAAGAATTATAAAATTTATAATAATAAAAGGATTTCATGCGAAATACACATCATCTAGAGCATCATTTAATAGGGCGTGTGCCTTGGTTAAGAGCCGCTGTTTTAGGCGCAAATGATGGTATTGTTTCAATGGCCAGTCTTATCACCGGAATAGCGGCGTCTAATGCATCACACGCAGACATCATGATTGCGGGCATTGCTGGTATTGTGGCAGGTGCCATGTCTATGGCGGCAGGAGAATATGTATCTGTTAGTTCTCAATCAGATACCGAGAAAGCAGATATTGCAAAAGAAGCAAAGGAACTTGAGACAAATCCAGAATACGAATTTAAAGAACTCGTTTCTATCTATGTAGAGAGAGGACTTGATAAAGATTTGGCGCAGAAAGTTGCTACGCAGCTTGTGGAAAAAGACGCACTCAAAGCACATTTGCGAGATGAATTAGGCATCACAGACATAGCTCAAGCACGCCCCATGCAAGCTGCAATTACTTCTGCTTTGTTATTTTCTTTGGGAGCAGGTCTTCCTGTGAGTGTGGCGTTTTTTGCGCCTATAGAAACTATCATTGTATTCGTAACAATATCATGTTTATTTTTTCTTGCTTTGCTGGGAGGCGTGGCCGCCTTTGTGGGAGGGGCACCTATTTTAAAGGGAGTGATTAGAGTTAGCTTTTGGGGAGCGCTTGCTATGCTGGCTACAGCGTTAGTGGGTAAGATTTTTGGGGCTGCAATGATATAAATAAAAATGATATTAAGGACTAAAATATTTCTTTTCCCCACTATCTTCTTTCAAAGAGGCTGACTGTTTTGAGGTTGGTTTTGCGTTGTACACATTAATTTCTTCATCGTAGAATGGTGTGAATGAACTGGTTTTTGTATTGGTGACACTATTTGGATTGTGATCAACATATACGATTGTTGTTGTGCGTAATTCTTTTTTTATCAAACGCTCTACTTTTTGTTTGGTGAGACAATCCAGAGCAGAAGTTGCTTCATCCATGAAAAGTACTTTCGGTTTATGAATAATCGCGGAAATAATGGCTAAGCGTTGTTGTTGGCCTGGGCTTAATATTTTTCCCCATTGACCTTGTGTATTTAAATTATTAAGAAAATAGTCGCTAAAGTCTAATTGCTTCATTAAGTTTTTTATTCGATTGATTCGTGTTACGGTTGGTTCTAGCTTCTCAGGATAAATGACAGCTTCATATAGAGTACTATGGAAGGGAAAACAAGGCTTTTGTGGAATAAATAAGGTTTGTTTTTTTAATCCATCAGATGAGGCTGGGTATGTGATATTTCCTTTAGCAAAAGGCCACAAACCGGCTAAAGTTCGAAGTAAGGTGGATTTTCCGGCTCCGGATCGACCGGAAATTAAAGTAACTTTTCTTTTGGGGATCTGGATACAAAGATTTTCAATTAATGTATCGCCATTGGGGGTATATATGTATAGGTTTTCTAGTGCAAGGTTCTGGCCATAATTCTGTTTTAAGACACATTCTTCCTTTATTTTACTCCATTTCTCCATGATCGCTTTAAATTCATTTGTTCTATCAATAGATATTTCGAGTGCAAGGATATCTTCAATATTTGCTTGTTGCCAAGTAAAGAATTTGACCACATTTTCGAAATATTGATTTACCTCAAATATTTTTGTAGAAGATAGAGTATTATTAATAACACTTGGGATAGACAGAATCAGCCCAAAAACAGTTGATAATTTAGAATGAATACTTTCAAAGATGTTTAGCTTTGATGAGAGCATTGTTGTGATTCGTTGCCTATCGATTAATTTTTGTAGATTATTGATAATATTAGATTTTTCATTATTATTATTTTCTTGAAAAGCAATGGCTTCTGCATTTGTCTCGATATGTGCAACTAGATTTAAAACACGATTTTCTTGATTTCTTTTGGAATTTTTTGCATTTTTTAAAGATTGGTTGTAATTTCCTGTCAGAAAATTATAAGAAATGGAGTAGCATAATGCCCCTAAAGCCATATAACCTGGTATTACAAAATTCCTGCCAAGTGCTGTGAAGGTTAGTTGGGATGACATAATGCTAAGATGGTAAATACCATTTATAAAATAAAAAAATGAATTTAATGCACTTTCTGCTAGAGACACTGCAGAATTACTGATTTCATGGCTATCGTCTTTGAGTATTTTTCCAATATTTAGTTTTTTAGATTGGTGATCGGTTAATACAAATTTGAGACCATAAAAGCTTTGTTGGTTGAGCCATTTTGTAGCAAGTTCTTTACTCATTATGCGAGATAGAGATTCAATGAGATAATCACAAAAAGCATATTTAATGACTAATGTGGCTGCATAGAGACCAATGTAAAATAAGCTATTGAAAATAGCGCCGAAAAATATTGTATACGTAATGCCTGGAGTAGCAATAGCACCAAATAGTGTTGTCATGGATGTATTTATAAATACAAGCAATATTGCTTCAATAATATTGCTTATGACAATAGCGAAGATGGTGGATGTTCTGACTAAATTCTTTTTAGAAAATCCAATATAAGGCTTTAAGATAGAAGCAATTTTTTTTAATTTTTCAAAATTTAACACAAGATTTTATAGCCTTCTCTTGGTATAGGAAGTCAAGAACAAATTTATTTGAAAAATTTGAGATGGGATTATAGAGTTACACGCATTTATAAGTCAAAAATCCACATTTATTTATATAAAAAATGTATGTTATGTTTCTAATATCAAAAAAATTAATATTAGTTGCGTAGGCTGTAGCAAAAATATGAGAGAATTCCACACTTTAAATTAAAAGAGAAATGAATTTAAACAAAAGTTGAGTAACTCGTATTTGAGTTGAGCTTAACAACTAAAATTTTTTAAGTGCTAGACAAGGTAGTATAAGAATGGCATCCAATTTATCTCGTTCGGATGAGATCAAGGAAAAATTTAAGCAAGCATTCCTTTCATGGCAGTATCAAAGCCTAAATGTCATTGAGATTGATAAACAATTCTTATCTATCACATCCACAAAGCCCAGTCGTGTGCATGCAAATACAGTCATTAAAAATCAACTGAATAGCCAAGACTTTTGGCAGAAATTGGAAGAGGAAAATAGCTTTTCTAAAGAGGTGGAGGATTTAAAAACACAATGGAAACAGGTTTGTCTTTTTGCTGATTTTTCAAGCCAAGAGCTGATGCAGCTTAAACGAGATAAGTTTGATGTCTATGAGCTTGCTATTCTGCGGGCTTTACAAGAATTACAAAGCGATTTGCAAAGATATAAATTGCATAATGCCTGGAGGCCTGCTTGGATGCTTACTTGGCATCAAGCAAAAATAGATGAATTGAATAATAAATATCAAATCTTTTTGAGTCTTAAAAAGCAATTACAATCAAGTCTATTATTGAAAACTCATTTAGTTTTGTATCTTGGTACACCAAAGCGCGTAGATGATCTTTATTTATACTTTGCTGAAAAAACAAATAAATTAAGTAGGTCTAGAACTAAATTGGCTGTTCCCATCAATATATCATCTGCATTAGATGATGATACCAGGACTGCTATTTTTGATTATTTGAGTACGGATAGCGCAATCAAAATAAGTGACTTAGAGAGGATTATTGAACCAATCAGTCAAACACCTTATAAGGTTCCGATAAAACCTGCACAGGTTAAAAATGAATTAGAAAATATTGCTAAATTTTCGAGTTTGATAGAAATAGATTTACAGTTGACATCTACCTCAAAATTTAAAAAAGAAAAACAAGAAAAAGATAAAACTGAATCTTGGTTAAGAGCAAAATTTTCTCCATTATTTAGTCAATATATTTTTTCAACTACATTTTCAAAGAATCTTTTCAGAATATGGCGTTATCGATGGTTCTTGGCTTTTGTCGTGACTTTTGGCACATATCTTTGGCTTGCGCCTACAATTATTACTTTTGTTGGTCTTTCAGTAGGTGGATGGGCAGCGCAACTTGTTTTAGATTTTCTATTCTATGGCATCGCATTGTTTCCTATTTATGTTGTAGGGATAAAGGCAATAAATTCTATAGGGAAGTTTCTACATGAAAAAATGAGCTATTGGAAGACTCAAGAAATACAGCAATCTTTGGAAATTTTAAAACTTAATCAACGTTTTATTTCATCGCAGCTTTCTTCTGGTATTATGGATGTGGCTTTTTTTAATATTGCCAGCCTTGAACTAAGCGCTCAGACTGTTCTTAAAAATATTGATAATATGATTAAGACTTTAGAACGCACCAAAGGTTTAAGTAGATTGGTTTATTGGGGACAGTTGAAGCGTTCAAATGAAGTGGTATTAAAAGAGCTTAAATCACAAAGATGTTTAATAGACGCTCGATTGAAAACATATGCCACGCATATTAGTGAGCGTTTATCTGAAAGCTTGGCAAATTTGCATAAGGATATTTGCGATTCAAAATTAAAACCCGTTATACCTAAGTTACAAATCAATCATTTAAACAATTTTGTAAAAAAATATGGTAGTTTTGAAGATCAAAAAAAATTTTCTCAAAGTGCTCGTTTAACTTCGCTATTTTCTGCTGCCTTGCTTAGCAATACATTAAGATGTCGTACAAATTTTAAAACGCAGCTCAATCAACCTTGGGGTGGTTTTAAAAGCAATATTCCAAGCTTCAATGGCTGGCGCACACTGATAGAGCATTATGTATTAGATGATCACAAAAGAAATGCTGCCCTAAATATTATTGATGTTTTAACAGGGCAGAAGCATTGTACTATTGTAGAGCTTAGTGCTTGGGTCTCTGAGGTTGCAGAAGAAGAGAATAGGCGACAACTCATGCGCAATATCCAACAACATATTTTCTTGACATTAGATGAGCGTCCTAGTAAGCATGCGCAATTATTATCTATAGAGCAAAAGAATTTAGTTGTCATTTGGGGGAAGGAAAATTTAAGAAAAATACGAGCTGCACGAAGTTTTGTAGGTAAACTGTCTCAACTCAAAAATATTCAAAGTATACTTGCACGAATACCGGATAATGCATTAATTGAGCACTTTGAAGCTCTTGAAGGGCTTGAAAGATTTGATACAGTGAGAGGAGAAAAGAATAGTAATCAGAATATTGTTCGTAAAATGCTGGAGCAATATGATGGTAGCGCTTCACGATTGACTTATTTTCTGAAATTTTTGCCGCCACATCTTAAGGAAAGTTATTCATTTAGAATGGCCACATTGCGATTAAAATGGCTCATGGCTAATCTGAAAGCCATTAATAAGAATATCTTTGATGAGGCTGATGTGGAGCTTTTTAAGTATCCAGCTTTAAGTGATAATTTTTCATTTGAGAAAATTGTTAGAGATAGCAAACAATATAATCAGCCATGGTCTGAGATTTTTGATGGATTTCTACAACAATGCACTCAAAATGGCTTTGATGATGGTGATTTGTTCTCAGATTATGCTGCAATGAATGAAAGAGTCAAAGATTTTTTAGAAAAAAATGCTAAAGTAGTGGCGCCGGCTTTAAAAAATCACACCAAAAAGAAAAAATTAAATACCGAGAAAAAAACAAATCTCTCAACAAAAGCAGTACCAGGGGTGCGTTGTGCCTAAATCAAAGACGATTAATTCGCAGAAAGAAACTAAGAAATTTTTTAATGCAATTGAAAAGAATCCTCCATCTTCACTGTATACCTTATGTAATTTATTGCTTGTTGCCAATGACTCAGTGCAAGCAAATCATGCTATAAACAAGATTGAAAGATTGGTTTCAGTTGTGCAACTTGATAAACTGATTGCGTGTATGATTAAGCTGGAGAATAATAAAAGATTACTACTCGATAAAGACAGAGTAGAATCTTTTAAAGCTTTCCGAATAGAGCTTATGAGTCAAAAAACATGGCTTACGCGCTTAACGCAAGAGAATATTATCAAACTGAGTACAAGTGATGAGTTTTTGTTTTATGGGTTAATTGCTTTAACCAGAAGTCATCTACAAGAACAAGCATTGAATGATCCCTTTGACAAATTTGATTTTACTGTTCTAGAAAATGCTGGCATTGAACAAATACGAGATGTGATAGAAGAATTGGTCTCTTCTTGTTCTTCCTTGCCATTAGCCGCATTTAAATCAATAGCCAAAAGAGATATTGAATTTGCTCGAGGTATTTTACTGTTCATGCAAAGTCATTCTCTAAGATTTGAAATGGGAGAATATTGTTTAGTTCAACACCCAGCGCTAAAAGATGAGCTTTATCTCAATTGGAAAAATACTACTGAGTCCATACCACTTACCCAGCAATCTGAAACATTATTAAAAAGCTCTGTGAGTGCGACAGGAAGTAAACATCCAGAGTTTTTAGATATTTTAGGAACCAATCGTATTAAAAAAGACACACCGAATATAGAGAGTCAAGCACAACGTCAGAAGTATAGTTTTGGTGTTCTTTCAGGCATAACCTGTGTTACAGCAGCGCTTAGATTTGCGCCTCGATTTACAAGCTTGAGTAGTGCTGCTGCATCTTATTCGGGTGCTTCTTTGGCGAGAGTCGCGATAGGTTCCAGCGCTGTTGCTGCATCGGCCGCTGTAGCGCCATTGATAGCGCCGGCATCTTTGTTATTACTGGGAGGCTTTATGGTCTTAAAAGCCAAACAAAGAATGGATGAAACACGAGCAATAGAGAAAACGACCCCAACAAAATATAAGAGTTGTTTAAAATGATGAAGTATTATCACTTATTAATGAAGAGTTTCTTATTCACTTGCCTTTTTCTATTCTTGACGGGCTTCGCCTTAACCCAAAAAGATACGCCCATTGGCAATGAGCCTGATGGAAATCCTGATCCCAATGTGGGGATTGTTGTCAAAGAAAATAGTACAGCCTTTGATATTCTTGCAGACTCTAGCCATAAAACTCACTTTCAAGCCATGAAGCTAGACGATAAAAATATTCGTTTTATGACAACGCCGATTGACTTAAAACCACATAAATTCACGCTTGAAGACAATGAAGTAGGATTTATAGCAGATGAAGTTTATTTTGTGAGTATTAGCTTTAATGAAAAGACGCATGTTTGGAAAAGTATTAATTTTACGCCTTATTTTATTCCAGCGAATTGGAAAACAGAAGCAGAGCTGTTGCCGTATTTAGAAAAATGGCAAGACTTGATGAGGAAAGCACATTGGGTATCAATGAGCACTAAAACATCAGGGTTTCATATGATACCAAGGCCTGATATAGATAGTTCTTTTTATATAGCATACGATATGTGGAGCTTAGAAAATAAATATAAAGCTTATATTCAAGTAGAAAGAAATACTACTCGCCCGCGCAATGATGATCTGAGTATCCCAAAATATAATATTCGTTTTTACATATATAATTTGCAACAAACAACCCGGTTATAGGATGTTCACTTATGGAAGTAACTGAAGCATACGCTGTCTTCAAAGAAAAGCAAAATCAGACTTTGGAATTTATAAATAAATATGATGATCCACAACATGCTAATGCAGCCATTACTAGTGTGTATTGGCAATTATCAAAGAAGGATCCGACTTTTTTATGGTTTCAGGGGGCAGCGATTGCCTCTAATCAAGTCGGGAAGAATATTCTTGCCTCAGGTTCTGGCGCTATTATTGAACAATCAGAGTTTCTCTCAAGTGCAATAACCAATAACACACCCATCAATACAGGTGATTTACAAATACTTTATAACAGCTTAATTGAGGGAAACAAAACTATTTTCGAAAATATAATCCCTTTATATCTAACCTATCAAGAAATTGGAATTGAAGGATTGAATTTACTTCATCTTGCTGACGGCAATATGAGTGTTGTTTCAGATAATATTTTTGATGCATTTGTAGGGCATAATTCACTATCAAAAAAGGCCAATGATATAGCAAATGAGCTTGGCCTTGAAATAAATGACCCAAGCGTAACGAAAGCGCTTTTTGCAGATGAGAAAAATTTGGATTGCGCTTATAAAGCAGCACTGTTTCTAATCGAGCATGAGCAGAATATTGTGCAGAAGATGTATCAGCCGGATTTTACTGCTGCTTTAAAAAACGAGCATTTTACAAATATAGCAGAGTTACTGAAGCTGACAGGGGTAACTGTCGGAGGTCAATATTATTCATTCGCTCAAATAAAAGATCCCTCTGATATATCCCAAAGAATGGAATATTTCAAGAGCGTACTTTCAGCGATCAAAGAGCAATATCTTTTTCCCGATACACTTAAAAAATTTCTTTTTGATGTTGATCATGCTTTTGTTGATTCTTTTAATAGAATTAACCCTTATCATTTTGATGCAAATTCTGAGGGTGGTGTAAATAATATTCAGTCACACCGTTTCAGATTTGATTTTATCAAACCAATAGATAGTTTTCTGACCGAAAACTTTATTGTCAATCAAGAGGCTTTATTTCATAATAATACGGATATTAGTTTTATTGATAATGGTAGCCATAGTATTTTTCCAAGTGTATTTTCTGGTGAGAAAGAAATTTCTAAAATAACCATAGATCCTCTAGCCACATTTCTTTCTATGAATCCTAGTTTTGAGGTGATTGCTGAAACACCAGAAGAATTATTGGCCTCCAGCGATTATTTTAAAAGCCCATGGTATTATGCAACTGCTCTTTCTAATCCACAATTACCCTATTTGAATAATAGTACTTATATTGTGGTATATGATGTGCAGGATATTTTATATTATCCAATTGATGGAGAGGTTCGTGGTATAACATTTCCTTTTATCTTTGACACAAATACAGGCGTGCCATTAACCGTTCCATTGTTTGATGATATTGGCCATTATTCTCACGAATCAACGATAGATATACTGTATTCTACTCCAGAGCTTTTTAATACGCCTGGCCATATAAATTGGTATAATCCATATTGGTATGATGTTGTTGCTCAGGCAAAACAGCAAGCAATTACTGATTATCATATGAATCTTTTTAGTCAGTCATTTATGCACTTTATGACTGCTGGGATTACGCATTATTCTCAAGATTTTGTATTGGTAGAGTATCATTCAAACAATAAAATAAATATGTCTGATGTATTTTATGATTCAAATACTTCAAACTTTGGGAACTCTTCATTATTTCTAAGTGAGGGGGATGCACCTGCTAAAGTTGTCATTTCAAGCATACAATTAGCAGATGGTACATTACTGGAAAGAAATGATATGGGGGGCTTTAGTTGTTCAAATTGTAGCTCACATACACAAGAGTTAGAGCAGGCTGCGAATGCTTTTAACTATATTCATATGTAGCATCACTCACAATGATAAAAATAAAAATGGCGACGTATTAAAGGTCGCCATCATATAAGATGAGGGATGAAAAATTAACACAGCGCCTTTACAGTACTGTGTTAATTCCGATCAAGATGCGCTGCTTGCCTTGGAATTGCTTAGATCAAATCGATCTAGATTCATAACTTTTATCCAAGCATTAACAAAGTCATGTACAAATTTCTCTTGTGCATCAGCGGCTGCATAAACTTCTGCAACGGCGCGTAGCTCAGAGTTTGAACCAAAGATAAGATCAACAGGAGTGGCTGTCCACTTGAGTGTATCTATTCCACGTGTGCGACCTTCATACACACCATCGTGAGTTGATGACTTGGTCCATTGTGTGGACATATCAAGCAGATTTACAAAAAAATCATTGCTCAAAGACCCTGGTTGTTCTGTGAATACACCATGCTCAGATTGCTTAGTATTTGCATTCAAAACTCTCAGGCCACCAACTAGAACAGTCATCTCAGGTACGGTTAAGTTTAATGACCTTGCTTTATCAATGAGCATTTCTGCAGGTGATCGAGTATTCTTTTTGGCAAAGTAATTACGAAATCCATCTGCCGTTGGTTCAAGTACTGCAAAAGAACTTATATCTGTTTGTGCCTGCAATGCATCTGTACGTCCAGGCATGATTGGCACTTGTACATCGTATCCAGTATTTTTTGCTGCTTGTTCAATAGCAGCAGAACCAGAAAGCACAATAAGATCTGCAAGTGATATTTTCTTTCCAGTTGATTGCTTCGCATTGAAGTCTTTTTGAATGGCTTCTAAGCTTTTTAGTACTTTTGCTAGTTCCACTGGATTGTTGACTGCCCAGGTTTTCTGGGGTTCAAGGTTAATACGTGCTCCATTTGCACCACCCCGCATGTCTGTACCACGGAAAGTAGAGGCTGATGCCCATGCAGTTCTGACAAGTTCTGGCCCAGTTAAGCCTGACGCAAGAACCGTAGATTTTAGTGCTGCAATATCATTGGCATCAATCAATGCATGATCAACGGTAGGGACAGGATCTTGCCAAATCATTTCTTCATTCGGAACTTCTGAGCCAAGGTAGCGTGCACGTGGCCCCATATCGCGATGTGTGAGTTTGAACCAAGCTTTAGCAAAAGCAAGCTCTAATTCCTTGGGATTTTCATGGAAACGTTTGGCAATTTCTTTATAGACAGGATCGAATTTAAGAGAAAGATCTGTTGTGAACATGATGGGAGCATGTCTTTTTGATGGATCATGAGCATCTGGCACGAGATTTGATGCGGATTCTTCTTTGGGAATCCATTGGATAGCACCCGCTGGACTTTTCGTTTGTACCCATTCAAAACCAAAAAGATTATCCAAGTATTGTGTGCTCCAAGCAGTGGGTGTGACAGACCATGCACCTTCCAAACCACTGGTAATGGTATCGCCAGCATTACCTTTGCCACATTTGTTTTGCCAGCCAAGACCTTGTTGTTCAATATCTGCTGCTGCAGGCTCAGGGCCTAAACAATCTGATGGATTAGCTGCGCCATGTGCTTTACCAAAGGTATGTCCGCCTATGATAAGTGCAATCGTTTCTTCATCGTCCATTGCCATGCGACCGAAAGCTTCACGAATATCTTTGGCTGCAGCAAGTGGATCTGGTTTGCCATTCGGGCCTTCTGGATTTACATAAATTAAGCCCATCTCCGTCGCTGCAAGTGGCTTTTGTAGCTCTCTATTGCCACTGTGTCGCTTATCGGTAAGGAATTGCGTTTCAGGTCCCCAATAAACCAAGTCAGCTTCCCAATCATCTTCACGCCCACCCGCAAAACCAAGCGTTTTAAAGCCCATTGATTCTAGAGCCACATTGCCTGTTAGAACCATTAGATCTGCCCAAGAAATCTTTCGGCCATATTTTTGCTTGATTGGCCAAAGTAAACGTCGTGCTTTATCAAGGCTTGCATTGTCTGGCCAACTATTGAGTGGCTCAAATCGTTGTTGACCACCACCAGCACCACCACGACCATCCGCTACGCGGTAGGTGCCTGCACTGTGCCAAGCCATACGAATGAAAAATGGCCCATAGTGACCATAGTCTGCTGGCCACCAGTCTTGTGATGTCTTCATGAGTGCTTCGATCTCTTTTTTTAAGGTATTGAGATCTAGACTTTTAAAGGCTTCAGCATAGTTGAAATCTTTATCCATCGGATTAGATTCAGCAGAATTTTGACGAAGAGGACTGAGATTTAGTTGTTGAGGCCACCAAAACTCATTCAAACGTGGCATGCTTTGGTTAACAACGGCACTTGCTTCATGATTTAGTTCTGCGCCTGCTTGCGCTAGCATTGGTATAGCTAAAGTGGCAAATAAAGATATTGTTTTGATAAGTTTCAAAGTCAGATCCTTCTGGTAAGAAATAAACCATAATATACCGAATATGTTAAGAAATATGCAGCGCCTTCATATGATTGAGTCAATCTGTATGTAATGGGGTAGATAACTAAATCTTGTATCTCAGCCCCTTTTATTTTTATTGTATGGAACATTGTTGTCATGCAATCCGTTTCTTGTCATTGCAAGTGTTTCAAGCTGTGTATTGAATTTTTTTCCTTTCATCAGAAGAGAACCATCAAAATGTATTACCTATGTCATACAAAATCACATTTGTATAACAATTGTAATACAAACTGTATTACAGCCGTATTACAAAAGCATGTGTTCTGTACTACAAATGTAATACAGAAAAAAAAGATCGTACATTTTGATATTAAGCGCTATTCCTATGAATTTATTGCATATTTTTTAAAGTTATAGAGTAACGACATGTGTGGTAAATTTTTTCACAGAATAGCGGTTAACCCGTATTTAATTTAGCAAAAATCAGAGGGTAGCTGCTTACTACATGCCGGTTTTTGATGAAATGAGAATATTTTATGACTTAGTATGAGGTCAGAGAAATGCGTTTCTCATTCATTGAATGCAATCTATGTAAATGAGTATGATTGAGCTTTGTAATTTATACTCTATACCATTTAAAAAAGCTTCACTGTATATAAAGCCATATTTCAATTTCTCTGGAGATTTTTAGAAGTTATTTCATCTCGCATTATTGAGTACCTTTGCTTATCAACCTCCATTCTGCTAATATGGTTTATATACAGACCATATAAATTGTTTATGATCTATATATGAATCAAAAAGGTGTGGGATGGCCAAAACAACAAAGAGAGCATATTCACGCTATACACGCGAAGCCATAGAACTGTTTGCCGTGATGATCCGTGAGGCCAGATTAGAACGCAAGCTACCTGCTCAGGAGTTAGCTGAGCGTGCCGGCATATCGCGCGGACTCTTACAACGCATTGAAAAGGGTGATCCTAGCTGTGCGATAAGTGCAGTATTTGAGGTAGCTTATTTACTTGGCATCCGGTTGTTTGATTGCGATGAAGGCGCTTTAACCTCCACTTTAGTAAAGAGTAAAGAAAAACTCGCCTTGTTACCCAAGGCGGCCAGAAAATCTGTTCGCGTGGTAGATGATGACTTCTAAATCTTATAAACAAGCTTATGTTTGGATCTGGTTACCTGGTTTAACTGAGCCTGTTGTTGCAGGTAAGCTTGAGTTAGACCGTGGCTATTTGCGCTTTAACTATGGTAAAAGCTATTTAGAACGTATCCATAATAAAACGCATCCATCTATAGCAATCTTTGATGAAGAGCTGCCGCTTCGCCGAGGACTTATAGAGCCAAGAGATGGGCTGTCTATGCCAAGCTGTATTCGTGATGCTGCGCCTGATGCATGGGGACGCAGAGTGATAATGAATAAAATACTTGGCAATAAGAGTGAACTGGTTAACGATACAAACGTGGATGAGCTGATCTTCTTGCTGGAGTCTGGCTCAGATCGTATTGGTGCTTTGGATTTTCAAAAATCGCCGAGTGAATATGTGCCAAGGCAAGCCAAGAATGCATCGTTGGAAGAATTGATGCACTCTGCTGAGCGAGTTGAGCAAGGAATACCACTCTCACCCGAATTAGATCAGGCTTTGTTTCATGGCTCATCGATTGGTGGCGCGCGACCCAAGGCATTAATCGATCAAAATAACAAAAAATACATAGCGAAATTTTCTTCTAGCGATGATCTATATAGTGTCATTAAAGCTGAATTTATTGCAATGCGTTTAGGCTCGCTGTGTGGTTTAAATATCGCGAGTGTGCATTTGATAAAAGCTGCTGGTAAAGATGTTCTACTTGTTGAACGTTTTGACCGTATGAGTAGTGAAAATGGTTGGCAGCGCAAGGCTATCATCTCCGCTCTGACGCTGTTTGGCTTGGATGACATGATGGCGCGCTATGCAAGTTATGAACAACTCAGTGAAATCATTAGGAGACGTTTCAATAATCCCAAAGATACTTTACGCGAGCTTTACGGTCGACTTGTCTTCAATATTCTATGTGGAAATACCGATGATCATGCACGTAATCATGCTGCATTTTGGGATGGTGCAACCTTAAGTCTAACGCCAGGTTATGATATCTGTCCACAAGGCCGAACAGGAGGGGAGGCAACGCAGGCTATGCTGATTAAAGGCGATGATCGCATGAGCCAAATCAAGGGATGTATTGCCGCTGCGAATCAATTTCTATTGAGCAAAAAAGAAGCATTTGATATATATCATGCACAGCGTAGCGTGATCGAAGATAATTGGCAAAATGTTTGTGATGAAGCATCATTAAGCAAAGTTGATCGTAGTCTGTTTTGGGGCAGACAATTCCTAAATCCTTATGCTTTTGAGGATTTGGCTTGAGACTAGGCTTTAAAAAATTAGAAAGCAGTTGTTCAAAATTTTTTGAGATTCAATAGAGCTTATCAATAATATTTTTAATGTATATTTATATGCCACTAGTCACTGTGGTGAATATGCTTTAGGCTGATTATACCTCAAGATTTGAGGCTTAATTTGAAATAGCTATGGCTTTTTTAACATCTTATTGATTTTAGACACTATTTTAGTGTCGTTGCTGAGGGAAAATGCCATACCCGCTAAAAATGATTTTCGTTGCGTGAAAGTATAATAATTTGTATAGCTTTTGAAATATCCGCTCCAATTTTTGGCTGCGATACCTGCTTTTATTGATTCACATTCAGCGTGGGAAATTTTTTTTGACCGCTCATCTTCAAGCTCAAAGCATTCACTGGCCTTTATTAGTTGATTGTGTTGCCATTTAGCAATTCTATTGCCCAAAAAATATCCAAAGATAGCACAAGGAATACCTATGGTGATAGATGAGTAGAGAAAGCAGCATCCCAAAAGTAGGCCTGTGATAGAAAAGCGTAATGTCATATCTTTAAGTATTTTATTGAAATTTTCTTTAATGACCTCTGGGTAATTTCGCTTATATAATATTTTATCTAGTTTTTCTTTCTCATTTTTTGTGAGGACGTTACCATGAATTTTGACTTCAAAGATATGAGGGTTGTATTTAATCGCATCAACAATTTTTTGTCCTCCTTCAGGTATAAAATTGTCACTTGCTAGCATAATTTTGAAACAATTGGTCCATTTGAGCATCCATTCAAAGTGTATAAGCTCGTCAAAAGAATTAAAAAAATAGTCGCCATTATCGTGGTTGTTTAAAATTTTCTCACCTGTTTTTGATTTTTGATAAAAAGAGAAAGCTATACCATATTTGCTGTTTTTATTTCCAAATTGGCAGCCCCACATATCACTATATATGTGGCTAGGACGTCTCATTGGGTATACTGTTTCAGTATTATCTTTTTCATTCTCTTTGTTTTGCTTGCTTGGATCGAGCAAATAATCTCGTGCTGTTTGAATTTCTTGGAACTCTTGTGTTTTCTCTTTGAGATATAATTCTTTTTCAATTTCAGTGGCATCTTTGGGATAGACTAGTTTATCTGGATGACATTTGAGGACAGATTTTTGAAAAGCCTTTTTTATTTCGGACTCTATAGGATTGGCGCTTGATTTAAAACCAAGTATTACTAAAGCTTCTTGTCTATTCATCACTGTACCCAAAGATATTAAGGCTGTAAAAATGACAGAATGATGTCAATGCATTAAAGGTTTGTCAAGATATTGTGTTGAATATACACGTTTTTTTAGCCTTTCTGCATTAAACAAAACTTGAAACAGTAATAACTGATGCCTATAATTGCCATCTTTTTAAAATAACCAAATCATCCTAATACATTTTCTAATCGAATCTATCAGGTTGTCGTTGCACAGGGAAAAACCATGCCTAACCCCCCCAGAATAATTGAAGTTTCAACGCATCTTAACAATTGTGCATTCCATACGCTTATCCCTTATTTAATGGCATTTGTGAACCCAGCACAAAATAAAGCAATCGACTATCATTTTGCCGAAGCAAATCCTACCACCAACAATATTAATGCATTTAAAAAAACTAAGGGATACGGTTATTTTCTTGAGTCCTTTGCTGATTATTATCAGTGCTCAAATGTAAAATAGGTTGAAAAAGATCTAATCTGGCTTTGTCAGAGCCACTGTCATCCACTAGATCTTCAAGTATTATTAGGGCCTGTATTAAGGATGACACTAGAAAAAGTGTTATTAAACCATTCTAATCATGCCAAAATGATAAAAGAATCTTTCTGGAATCTATTGCAGGATTGTAAGCATAGATTCAATAACGAAGTACCGAAACATCTTCAAAGTAATGGACAATTTGTTCGTGAGTGGTTGGCCAACTTGAGGTTAGATAGTAACCATGAATTTGACGAGTTATTTATACCAAACAAAGATATTATTACTATCTATTTAACGTCATTAAGAACAGCTAATAAATCAAGTTTTATCCGTCAGTATGGTGACAAAGCGTTTAAGCAATACGTATCCTACCAATGCGATGTGAACCAATGTGCTTTTGTTTCTGTTCAGCAGCTTGAAATGCTCTGTCATAGCTTTCATTTCAATTATAGTGTGCTCGGTTATCAAAAACCTCAGAAATCTGCACAACTAGCGTTCAAGCCGCTGCTTACGGTGGTGTTATCAAATAAAACTCAGGCACATTGGGAGATCATGGTCAGCCATGCAAGTCAATGGGATTTCAAAAAAGATACTGCACCATCTGCAAAACTTAGATATTTTTATGTTCAGTTACAAAGCTTGATGAGCACAAAAATCCCTATAAGTCACATTAGGTTATTACAAAATACCTTCAGAGAAGAAATAAAAGAGTGCCTATTAACCCGTAAAGCATTTGAACAGAAGATTTATACCGTTTTGCCTGTAAATGATTGGTCTCATAACAGTGGTTTAGAGCCATTTGTAAATATTCTTGTGCAATCTATCATGCAAAATCAAGCTGCAAATGCCAAAAATACAAAGTGCTTAAATATTCAGTCGACCCAAGGATTTCATGATTTCTTAGAACATTTCAGAGGGCGATATAAGCTTGATAGTGATCTTAACCATCAACAAATCTCTGAAAAATTACGTTGGCTTTTAACGATTTATCCGCATCCCAAAGAGCATTTGATGATCATAGGGCCTGTGCTTCGTTCAATACTTAATCAAACCGAGATAGTGCCATCGGCATTAACAGTGCTTGAAGTTGTTCGCCTTGGTCATTCTTTTCAATTGGATTTAGATATTTATGGCCAACATGAAAATGATGCAAGAATATCTGTTTTTCATAAGATTTTTAGTCATAAAGTTGGTGTAAATGGCTTTGGTTTGATTGAGCTATCCTATGATAATAAATGCTTTTATCAGATTTCTAAAGATGAAATAGAAGGTTACAAAGAAAAAGCAATCAAACAAGGCTCGATAAGCCATACTTTTGCACAAGCAGAAAATCTTGAAATCCCATTAAGAACAAGGCTAAAATCCTTGCAAGAAAAATTAGTTGACGTTTGTAGAACAGGTTTTCCTTATGTTGATAGCGCAAGAGGAACGAACCCAAAAATCCAAAGAACACAATCTTTAAATACAACATCAAGTATTGTTTTAAATAATATAATATCATTTATTCAAAAAGATGATGCGGAATCTCTTCTGCAGACGATTAAAAATAAAAAAATATCTGCTAATCAAATCATATCAAATAAGGTGCATGCCTTAAATGCTACTGTCTCCGGTAATGTTCGAGGATGGACACTGCTTCATTATGTGGTTTACTTCGGTGCTAAAAAATGTGTAACAGAGTTAATTAGCTTAAACGCAGATTGGAAAAAAAAGGCTCAATGGGAAGTTACTGATAGCCGATACAAGCATCTGTTACCAAAAAGAAAATATAATATCTCTTCACTTGATCTTGCTGCATGTCTTAATCAGAGAGATATTCTGTCTTTTATTTTAGGTCAGACAAAACCAGACACAGAAAAACTGTTTATACAAGCAGCATACGAGCATGCATGTGCTTTTCATAGCGCATCTGCATTATATGCTTTTTTGGGTTTTTCTTTTGTTAAGCACTCAGAAAAAGCAGTTGAAGCAGCTATTACTCAAGGTGATTTGTTTCTTTTAAATGCCTTATTGAAAAGGAGGGCTAATATATCAAAGCAATATCAGAAAGCTGAAAAAATACTGCTAAGCTCCCACAATCTCATTAAAAATAATTGTAATCGGGAGCAAGTAGCAGTCAGTAATGCACTCTATAATTTTCTATCTTTAACGCAACATGCAAAAGTTGTTTCAAATCCCAAACAATTGAAGGCTGCATTTGAGTTAACTTCTAAATCAAGCCAAGTAATTGAGCAGGCTGTTAAAGGGAGCGCTTCTGAATGGGTGCATAGCATTGTTCTTTTTCAGAATGAATTTTCATATTTATATAAGCTTGGTGAAGCACAGCAAAAATCTATTCATGCACATTTTGGTATGATCGTTGAGCCAATTGCCAAATTAGCGTGCACTGCGATTAGTCAGAACAATACGGCACTATTAAATCATTGTTTTACAACGCGTGTTGAATTCTTGGTATACCCAGGACAATATAACCCAATGCATTGTGCCTTAAAGAAAGGTCAATACGAACGGTTAAGAAGGCACTATTTTTCATTGAATTTGCAAGCACGTTCTTCTGTGCAATTAACAAACAATTTTAAAAAATATGAGAACGCTGCTTTAGACGAATATGATAGGACTGTTCGATTTCGTATAGATAGACAAGAAATCAAGAAAAAAATTGGAGATCGAATTCAAAAAGCAAGATGGTATGAGTTGCCAAAATTATATATAGAGCGCGCTGGATTCGCTTTAAAGCAAGGGCAAATTGCCATAGCAGATAGTTTGCATCTTAAAGCTAAGCATAACAGCCATGTATTTAATAACCCGATTTTTAAATATGGCTCTCCTGTTCTGCAGTTGTTACCAACAGTTGGCACATTGGCAACAGCTGGCCCAATCCGGTTTTGCTTAGATGTATCTAAAGTAATAGCTTATCGGAATCTATCTTATGCGATTAATCGCTTGAGTTCTTACTGTGGTAATTATGTCCAATATGCGGAATCATTTGTCAATCATGCTATTGGTCTTGCTATCATGCCTCAGTATTATATTGCCTCTACGTTGGTGAGTAATGCGGTATATTATGGATGTATGTATTCTGGTTTGGATAGATTCGAATCGCTTGAAGCGCTAGCACAATTATGTGGCGATCAAATATGCTATCGTTACACCAATGGTAACTCATCTGAAATATTGTTTGATGAGCGCTATTTTATGAGATTAAATAGAAATTTATCAGAGGTTATTGGTGAAAACGCGACTTCTTGGATAGCACCGGCAGTTTATCATCTAGAATATGCAAACCAGCAATTGAACAGGATGATTGCCTCGCCCGGTGAGATGTTAAAGCCTTACTTTAGTGCAAGCACATTGCCCAGTTTAACGGAGTACTTGGATGGTTTTCAGATGTCTTTAGATGAGCTGCCATTTGCAGAGTCAGTAAAGACCACCACTGAAGTGCTTAAGTCAGCCCAAAATTATGTTAGTGAGTTTTATAAAAAGCGCCAATTGTTGGAAGAGCAACTTTTTAATTACATTGAAGAGAGCACGCTTGATCAATTTGGTGAATCAACTTTTAAAGCAGAGCGTCTTCATGCTATCCAGCTATTTCGCACAAATTGCATGAGTATGGAAACACAAGAATTAGTAGATAGCATTGAAACCACAAGCAAAAACTTAGTGGAAGCTAATGAAAAGCTTAAATATGCAAATGAAGAATTAATTGCCTATCAGAAAAAGCCATCCAGTGACAAAAATGATCAAAACTTAGTCTCATTGAAGACCGCTGTAACGGATGCTCAAGATATGGTATCTAACTTGCAAAATGAAGTTGACGTATCTAAAAATAAATTAACTGAACAACAAGGCATTTTAAAGGAAGCAAAAGAGAAAGAAGAAGCATTATTTAAACAGACTGAAGGTTATCGTTATTATGAAGACTGGCAGTCAAAAGTGTTCGAAGCAAAACATGGTGAATTTGATAATAATCTATCTGGTGCCCAGAAGGATGCATTGAAACAAGCTGAACAAGAAGCCTTTAGCAAGAGCAGATATTATAATTCAGATACAATCAATCAAGCTGCTGAATTATGGAAAGAAAGTATTCATGCATTTTTTGAAGCACATAAAAATAATTTTCTAGACACTACAAATATACCAAATACGATTAATAACATTATTAATAATGCTTTTAATCTCTACTTAGGCCAACCTAATGATCGAAATAATATTGCGCAATTTTGTGCAGATGAAATTATTCGTTATAAATATCCGTTCTATCCAGAAGTTGGGAATGCTGTTGTTATTGAAGCAGAGCGCCAAATGTATTTTCAGAAAATTACAAACGATACAATTGATGGCTACAACAAAAACCAAGATAGAGTTGAAAGAAGATTGTATAATTATATTGTTGCAAAAATCACCAATACTGATGTAAAGAAAGTACATAAATATCATAGGTGGGAATATTTTGTGAAAGGACCAAGCAATGAAATCTTAGGGAAGACAATTGGATGGGTACCATTCCCTGATTTTACTGGTAATGGGACGCCACCTAAGGGTGCAGGGGCTGTTGGTCTTCAGTTTAACGCCAATCGAAATAGTGCGAATCTTAAGCTGACTGTCAATAATCAGCCTGTGTTTACTTTTTATGATTCTGGAAAATCAACTGGCTACTCTTTGGTTTTGCCTTCTCAGAAAGAAGTTAGCAAAAGAATACAGCAAAATCCAGTCGTGCTTTCAAGCCCCAATACTAATATTGAGGCTGCTGCCCCTCAATCTGAAGCATTTGCATCAGATGAAAATACGTATGGATTCTCTCTTGAAAACCCATATATTCAAGCCATTATTGATGAGCAGCGTGATGTTTTATTTGGGTTATCTAAGAAGCAACAAGAGCCTGAGAGCAAAAATGCAGATTGCCAGAAGGAAGCTGTTGAGCCTGAAAATCAAACTATCCCACAAAAGCAAGCTGAAACCAATGTAGCGTTTTTGATGCAATTACAATATGGATTTCGTTATCTCAAAGGGGATAGAAGTACAGAGATTTTAGAGTGGCAAAAAAATAACAGAAAGCATTCTCCAAACAAGGTTGCTTTTTATGAAGGTGTACAAAGTGCAACAGAAACTGCTAGACATATTCGCTTAGGTATTTTCGATGCAGCTAAAGAGTTTGCTGGTGCAATATATGAACTTTTGAGCACAACAGGTGATTATATTGAAAGCGTTGTGCCGATGGAAAATACCAGTGTGACTGCTAAAGTCAAAGGTTATCAAATAGGCCTACCCCTTGCGGCTGCTAAAGCGGTGCAAGTACTTGGTATCTTTATTGGTGAAGAAGCGGCACGCAAAACCATGAATGAAGAATTAGCGACAACCAAGTACATCCGAGATTCGATTAATCAATTTGTCACGAATTTTGATAAAATGGATGAACATGAGAAGGTGCGCGAAGTATCACGCCTAATATCCTCATTTGCTATGCCAGGCGTCTTTGCTAAAGGGATCTCAGCGTCAGTGCGTGTGGGTGAGCATGTTATAAAAGGCGTAGGGCAAGTGATAGAGCAAGCGTCCATCCGCACTTACCATCTAAGACCATCTACAATTGTGCAACGACAGAAACTAGCGGTGCAAGCAGGCGTTTCTCCATCAATTTTGTCTCAATTTGATACTATGTTAGCAAAAGGCACTGAGCCAAGATATTCATTCAGGGAAAGCACCTTGCATCAAAGTAAGCCTCAAAGCTATACCCCAGGTCATAAAGCGCAAACACAGCTTAACCATCCTAATATTAATGCTCAATGGTTTGATACGGTAAGCGCTTATGTTACGCCAGTTGAAAAGCTAACAATACCTAAAGAAAAAGCATTAAGCTTTATGGGTGGCAAATACAGCAGTTATGTTCTTAAGGAGGATTCTTTATTATGGCGAGCAGGAGACTCAGAAAATGGCTTTGGACAGTTTTTTTCTAATATTAAGCCGGTAAGTGAGATACAAGCAAGGATTGATCGCGCTATATTACCTATTTGGCCAGATAATGGCGTTTCTATATTAGAAAATGCCTATTGTGTTAAAATTCCTAAAGGGGCTGTTGTTCATATAGGGTTAACAGCACCCCAAGGTGGGATGTTGCTAGGTGGTACTCAGCAGGTATATGTAAAGAAACCTTGGGAAATCAAAGGTGCAGAAATTGTGCAGGTGCAAAGTTTAAATGAGGGCATGGTATGGAACCAAAAAGCACGCAAAGCCAAGAAATGATTCATTTAGTCACAGAGGTAATGAATACTATTGAATGTGGATATAGAGGCAAGGAAAATTCTTGGTATAAATTCTTCGGTACAATCCTTGAAAGATTGAATAAGCCACATTCTGTAGACAAAATTGCTAGAGATATTATCTCTGTATACGGAGGGATGGGTACGTTTAATGATTTGGTTTTACATAAAAATCAAATCACTATGCTTCAAGAAGAAAATGATAAGCTTGAACAGTTACGTCATGATTTATATATTCTTTGTGAAAAAATTCTAACCAACACTGAATTGTAAATTGTGTGTAAGCGTAGAAAAGTGACTCAAAGCGAAGAAATGATTAAGATTATTAAAGAGATAATGATATTAATTGAGTATGATTATATTGGTAAAGAAAATCGTTATTACAAATACTTTGAAATAGTGCTTGAACGGCTAAATAAACCACATGACTTAAAAAAAATGGTCAAAGAATTGAGAGGATTATTTGGTGGTATGGGGACATTTAATGATTTTCTGCTTCACAAAGATCTAGTGACTCTACTTATAGAGGAGAATGATCGGCTTGAAGAGCAAAAAGAGAATTTATTTTCTTTATGCGAAGAAATACTTGGTAGTGATTTTAAGTAAGTTTAACCTTAACAACAAAGCAAGCATATTTATTAATTTACTTTGATGACTATGTTTTGATTAACATTGAATATATTTTTTATGGAAACCACATAGCCATCTTAAAGCTCTCTCCCTTTCTTTAAGACAGTTAACAACCATATTTCTGTCACAATCAATTAGTTTTTCAACAGCATTACTGTCTAAATGCATATTGTCATTATTGTGTTTGATTATGCTATCTTGAACATCATCTTTATTTGAGGTTTCAAGCATGTGGAGCAAAGTAGACATACATTTTAAAGCATGCATAGATTCCCCCCATCCTAATATAGATACTTCACCGCCAGACTCTACAGAACCTAGCCTTTGATGACACTTCATTGTTTGTAATAAAATAGACTCATCTATTGAATAAATATCTCCGTAACTTACAGCACCTATTATCCAATTAAAAATAGGAAAAGACTGAACTATCTGCATAATTTCACTATTTTTATGCTCTAAAGATGAAGTAGAGGCAAATAAATTTTCATAATAAGATCCTAAATGGTATAGCAAAACATCTTTCGATATATTGCTTAACGCCTTATCTACTTTTTGCTCAGTATCTTCCTCGCTAAATATATTCTTGCTGTTTGCTTCTACATTTAAAGCCGCTTCTGCTAAAAGCATCATCATCTTAAATAGTTTATATATATGATCCACAGAAGGTATACATTCTTGCATTCTTCTTGCAACAAAATATTTATCATTTTCAGACACAGGGTTGAAACCGTATAACAGTAATAATGGCAAACACCTTGCAGATGTCTTGGATGCAGCAGCAACGAAAATAGGGTGTTTCATCTTATACAAATTTAAACATTCCTTTTTATTATCTAAAAAATATTTAACAATATTTCCCCGACCATGCTTTAGCGCATAAATAAATATAGGGTAAATATTGGATATATTTCTGTCCTTTTAAGAAATAAAATTGATAATTTAAAAGGAGAGCTAAAATCTCTACAAGAAAGAATGAAC